>VBDA01000491.1 GCA_005883655.1 Betaproteobacteria bacterium
CAGTCGGCCATCCGGGCCGGCGAGCGCAAAGTACCGCTGATTCCGTTGCATGGTGAGGATAAGGCATTCCTGCGGGACTTCGAGAAACGCCGGATCGAATCCGCCGGTGTAGACCTTGGGCCATTCGACCAGCGCGGTGACTTCGTCAACCAAATCGTCCGGCATGATGACTTCCGCGCCCGCTGCAGCGATTTCGAGCTCCGCGACGATCCTGGCGC
>VBDA01000493.1 GCA_005883655.1 Betaproteobacteria bacterium
TGATCGGCACCTTGATGCTGATGCCCAGGCTCTCTGTGCTGCTGCTCTCGGTACTGCCGACGCCGCCAGGAGTACCGTCGCGTCTTGCGTTGTTGCAGCTGCGTGGTGCGCCGGGACAGGCTGCAGTGAGTCTCGCCGCGATCGTCGCCAGCGTGAGCCTGATGGTCTCGATGGCGATCATGGTGGCGTCGTTCCGGATTTCGCTCGATACGTGGCTCGAGCGCATCCTTCCGGCCGATGTTTACGTGCGAGCCAGTGCGGCCGGCGATACCGCATACATGACCGTCGATGACCAGGCGCGCATCGCCGCGCTTCCCGGCGTGCGCCGCGCCGAGTTTCTTCGAGAGCAACAGTTGCTGCTCGATCCCGCGAGGCCGCGCGTCGTGCTCCTCGCGCGTACGATCGACGCGACCAACCTCACGCGGCAGCTCCAGCTGGTAAGCGCGCAGATTACGCCGACTCCCGGCGCTCCGCCTCCGGTATGGGTCAACGAGGCGATGGTCGATCTCTACGGTTATGCACTCGGGAGCGTTATCGAAATTCCCATCGCGGGAAAGCCGACCTCGTTCACTGTCGCGGGCGTGTGGCGCGACTATGCACGGCCGCAGGGAGCCATCGCGATCGAGCGCGAGCGCTACGTCGCGCTTACCGGTGACCGCAGCGCCACCAATGCCGCGCTCTGGCTGGCAACGGGTATCGGAGTCGAACAGGTGAGCGGCGCAATCGAACGCGAAATCCCTGGCGGTACCCGGCTCGAGATAGCTGCGCCCGGAGAAATCCGCGAGTTCTCGCTCAAGGCCTTCGACCGCACGTTCGCCGTCACCTATGCGCTCGAGCTTGCCGCAGTCGTCATCGGCCTGTTCGGGCTGTCGTCGTCGTTCGGCGCGCTCGTCCTGTCGCGCCGTCGCGAGTTCGGCATGCTGCGGCACATCGGCATGACGCGGCGACAAATCGGTACGATGCTTGCCACCGAGGGCGCGACTGTCACCGGTATCGGCCTTGTGGTGGGGTTCGGCCTTGGATGGCTGATCAGTCTGATCCTGGTTCATGTGGTGAACCGCCAATCGTTCCATTGGGGAATGGAATTGTCCGTGCCCTGGGCGCCGCTGGCCGGTTCCGCGCTGCTCGTGCTCGCGCTTTCGACGTTAACGGCGCTCGCCAGCGGCCGTCAAGCCATGGGACCACCGGCGGTGCTGGCGGTGAAGGAGGATTGGTGATCGTAGAGCAACCTGCAAGCTGGAAACCATGAGGAGACGGCGCTTTCTCGCGGGCTCGGTCCTGCTTCTGGCAGCCGGCGCAGTTGCGGCGGATGAATATCCTCGTGTGCTACCCGGCTACCTGCTCCAATTTCCGAAAGACGCAGGCGCTCACCCCGCGTTTCGCAGCGAATGGTGGTACATCACCGGATGGGTTCAGGACGCGCGCGGCAGCAACTTCGGCATCCAGGTGACTTTTTTCCGCAACCGCCCGCGCGTGGCGGAGACGAACGCAAGCGCATTTGCGCCGCGCCAGATCGTGTTCGCACATGCCGCGTTCGCCGACGTGCGCCACGGAAAGCTCCGTCACGATCAACGCGCGGCGCGCACCGGCTTCGGCCTTGCCGAAGCCCGGGAGGAAACGGCCGACGTATGGATCGGCGATTGGTCGCTCAAGCTCATCGACGACCGCTACGTTGCGAAAATCGCGGCGCGCGATTTCGAGTTCGACCTGCGCTTTTCACCGAGACAACCGGTCCTGCTGCAAGGGGACCAGGGTTTCTCCCGCAAGGGCGGAGCCCTCGCCAATGCGAGTTATTACTACAGCCACCCGCAGCTCGCCGTGTCGGGCAGCGTTGCGGTGGACGGAAACGGCGCGACCGTCACCGGCGTTGCCTGGCTCGATCACGAATGGTCGAGCGAAGCGCTTGCCGCCGACGCAAGTGGCTGGGACTGGATCGGCATCAACCTGAACGATGGCGGCGCGCTCATGGCGTTTCGCATGCGCGACCATTCCGGATCGGCGCTTTGGGCGGGAGGCGCTCTTCGCGAAGCCAGCGGAGCAACGAGGTCCTTCGAGCCGAATGAAATCCGCTTTAGCGAACGCCGGCGTTGGCGGTCGCCGCGTACGGGTGTCGAGTATCCGGTCGCCATGCTGGTCAACGTCAGCGACATCGAGTACACGCTGGAACCGCTGATGGACGACCAGGAGCTGGATACGCGTGCGAACACGGGAACGATCTACTGGGAGGGCGCCGTCCGCGCGATTCGAGCCGGGCAGGAGGTCGGACGCGGCTATCTCGAGCTCACCGGTTATTGGAAACCGCTGAAGCTTTGAGGCGCATTGATTCGAACGCTTCGCGTCGGAGCATCGCAAAAAAAAGCGCGCAAGATGCGCGCGCTTTTCAGGCGAAGATGCTGGCAATGCCTACTGCTTCTTCACCAAGTCCTTATTTTTCTGAAATGCCTTCCACTCGTTTTTGTCGATCTTGCCGTCCTTGTTGGTATCGGCGGCGTCGAAGTTCGTCCTCAGACGAGGTTCGACAATCGCCTCGGTCTTGTCTACGAATCCGTCCTTGTTCTTGTCGAGCCGCGCAAATTCGGCGGCGTCGTCGTCAGTCTAACACGGGAAGCGATGAAACCAGCGCAGCTCCGCCCAGGAACGATAAAGCCAAACCCGATCGCAGCAGTGTTGTCCTCGTCATCATGGCTCCTTTCAGTCATCGAAACGACCGCAAACGCAAGCGGCCTTTCCGATATCAAAACACTCCCCCGTTTTAAATTTCGTTGCGCAAATTAAAATGCATTCTGGCGCTCCTATGTGGTTCCACAAGTCCGGGATCACATCCCGGACTTGCCACCGGCCGACGAGTTTGCATTGGAGCTTGTGCCAGCCGTACTGTTCCCCGGTGCGGCGGCGCCAGAAGGCGACCTGCCACTTCCCCCGCTCAATCCCGCGGGATTGGAGCCGCTGCTAGACCCTGCCGTACCGCTCCCTGGGCTGAGACCGGTAGGGTTCGATCCGCTGCTCGAACCGGTGCTGGTTCCGGGATTAGCATTGGTCGCGGGTGGGACGTTGCCGGGTGCCATGCCTGGCGCCGCGTAAGCCGGTGTCCCGTAACCGCCATACCCACCCGGATTGTACGAATTCGTCGGCGGCGCGACGATTTCGCCATTCAACTCGCGGCACGTCGAAAGCGCGGCGCCCGTCATGCCCCCGCAATCGTGCGACGTGCTAGGAGTGTTATTGCCTGCATTTCTCGCGGCCGCATTCAAGTCCATGCAACTACGCAGAGCGACGCCCTCCAGCCCGAAGCAATCATACGGCGCGGCCTTTGGCGCCTGAGCGAATGCAGCGCCGCTCATGCAGAGCGCCACTCCTAGCAACAGAGATTTCCGATTCAAGACATCCATACGAACTCTCCAGTCGAAAAATTTGTACTCATCTGAGATCCTTGAACGGTTGCCATCACCCGCCGTGATCGCGATAGCCATATCCCCAGTACCCTCGGTCGTAGCGTCCGCGATAGTAACCATCGTCACGGTAATACCCATCGCCGCGGTGGTACCCGTCGCCCCGGTAATATCCGCGACCGTAGTAGTCGCCTGCCGGCAGGACCACGCAGCCGCTGAGGATGGCGCTCAAGACTGAAAAAATGAGAAGGCGTTTCATCGCTGTCTCCTTGCCTGATGGCATCTTGCATTCTCCATGTGCCACGCCGTCGCCACCATCGGCCGAAGGCTTGTTCTGCCGTCGGTGACATGGCGCGATGAGGTAGGATTGCATCCGACGCTTGGTCTACCCCGAGGGTTGCCGGCATTATTGCTCCAGCATGTAGAGCTGCCACAAGTCCCTGTGGCTCATGTGGCACATCGGTTGGATGGCCAGCAGTCCGGTCTTGCCTATGCTCGACTCGAGATAGCGCATCTCCTCGAACTTTGCCCGCGTTTCCTCGTCCACGGAGACCTCGAAGCCGCTCTCGTTCATCATAAGGATGCCCTTGGCGCGCAAGGCAAGCTCTGTGTAAAGCCGCAGGTAGCAAAGAAGGTCCGCGACGACGGGCCCCTTGAACCTGGACTTCAATATAATCAGGTATTCGCCTATCGGTGAATCGGAGAGGCGTCCGGAGTTCATCAGCTCGAGCATTTCCGTGTCGGCATCGAAACCCTGTCCGAGCCAGTCGCCCACTGCTTTTTCGCTGCGCTGGAATACAGCATAGAGGAGCGGCGGCAGCACAATCAGGATGGCGAGCGTGGCAAGCTTCGGCCACGCCAGCAGATGGTTGAACGCCGAGTGCAAAACCACGGCGAGGGCGAAACCGGGTACGAGCCCCCGCACCGTCTCTTTCGGCGTCCGTTCCAGCAAGGCAAGACCCATCACGGCGAAGATCGCCGTGGCACCGCCGTGCATGATCGCGGTGCCAAGGCCCCGCACGATCCAGGTGCCCATGCCGGCGTCCGGAACCAGATGCAGGAAGTACAGGTTCTCGACTGTCGCGAACCCGGTACCGACTGCAAAGCCGAAGATCGCCGCATCGACAAGGAAACCAATCCGATGGGTGCGGATCAATGCGACGACGACGAGCCCCTTCAGAAGCTCCTCGGTAACCGGCGCGACATAGCGCGAGAAGTGCGTCAAGTCGATGCGCACCAGCTCGAGCGCATATCCGTTTGTCACATAGCTGGCGCCGGCTATCAACGCACCAGCAGCGACAATGGTGATGACCGCGCGTAGCTTCACCAGCTTGTAGCTGTCCAGATAGAGCAGCGCGGCGAGGAAACCCAGCACCGGCAGCAAGCCCACCAAAGCCGCCTCCAGGATGTTAGCCGACATCGGGCGCAGCGATGGCGCTCACATGATCTTGAGCGAAATCATCCACTCGGAGCCCGCGCGCCGGCTGCCCTGGTAGCCGACCGCATAGCCCACCGACAGTGTCATGTCATACCAGTGGAGGACGCTGAACCGGAGGTCAGCCTGGGTGCCGACGCTTGCGTAGTTCTTACGCAGCGCGGAACGTCCCGGGTCCGTCCACAGCCCCGCGGCGAATACCGCGGGTCGCAACCAGTTCAGGTAGAAGCCCGGCGTACCAAGTGACTCGAACACCACCGGTGGCAAGTTCCATTCCACCATCTCGCGCACGAAACTGAGCGCGCTGACTTCGTCGATCTTGAATCCCGGCAACGAGGAATAGTCGCGATACCGCTTCACGGTCCCGTCGTCGACATAGTTGTTACCGAAACTGCCGAAATACCACGCTCGCGATGCCGGCGGCGCTTCGCATCCATACGGACGAGTGCGCGAGCGGGAGCGCGAAACCCAGGTCCAAGCCACCGCGAAGCTGCGGGATGTCCTGCCCGCTTACGTGGTTCTCGTCGAACTCCAGGATCCAGGTCAGCCCCTTCTCCTCGTCGACCGCGCCGAGCGAGCGCCGCACATCGGTGTAGCGCAGCCCGACTTTCCCGGTCGCCAGCCGAGTGAAGGTGGTCTGGACATTCTGGGCGTTCGGCAGCGTGTCGATCTTGTCGTAGTACTCAAGATCAAAGGTCAGGTCGAGCTTGCGTGGCTCGTCATAGATCAGCAGCCAGTCGTATCCTCCTTTGGCGGCGTTGCCCTTGCGGCTGCGCTTGGTGGGGCCGAACAGGTCGTAGAAATCGGATCTGTTCCAGGACAGCTCGCCATGCCAGCCGAGGTAGCTGCCCGTCATATCCACGTGGCCGCGCTCGTTGCCGGGGAGCTTTTTCTCCGGCGTATAGGCCGCGGTGATTCCCACTTTCGCGAACCCGAGCGGATCTTCGATGTTGACGTGATAGCCGACCCCGGCGAAGCTCTTGTAGCCTTGCAGCACCGGGAAGGCGTTCGCAAGTCTGAGGTCACGCAGCGGTAGCCACGGACCGCTTCCGGTCATCAATTTCTGGTCGTCGACCGCACTCGGAGCCGCCACCTGCCACGTCGTGACCACGGGATATTTCGCGGCGACCTCCGTGCCCAGGAACGTGATGGCGCTGACGTCCTCGATCGGGCGCGGGTCGATCGTTGCCGGAACGAAACCCTCGGCTGTGTAGGCGAGCACCAATAGCCGCCCGTCAGCGAGCGGCACCGGGCGGAAGAAGCCGGATTCCGCGTTGGAAACCGCGACAACGTCGCCGGTAGCAACCTCGTAGCGAAAGATGTTGGACACGCCGGTGTAGTAACTGCTGCCGTACAGATAACGGCCGTCCCGGGAAAACACGAAGCTCTCGGGCACGGACTGCCCGAAGCGAAACTCGCTCAGCGGCTTCGCGTCTCCGGCGACGAGTTTATCGAGATCCCATACGCGCAGGAATTGGTCGCCATTGTCCTCGCTCATCGATGCCGATAGCAGGCGCCCGTCGGGCGAGATGTCGAGATCGGATGGCACGAATTCATACGGAAACGCGTGAACTTGGTACCACTCGGTGTAAGGGTACGGAACGCGCACTAGCGTCGCCAGCCCATTCGC
>VBDA01000494.1 GCA_005883655.1 Betaproteobacteria bacterium
GTTTACACGATCGATAACGAGAAGTCCGAAATCGCCGACCCCAGAGTCGATCCGAAAGTAAGGGAGTTCCTGCGCTACATCCTGAGCAGGCAAGGGCAGCAGGACGTCGTCCGCGATGGCGCTTATTTACCGCTGCCCTTTGCCACCGTCAAGGAGCAGCTGAAGAAGCTCGACTCGAAGGAGCCTCCCCGCGAGCTGGAACTCCTGGAGGAATGAGCTTGAGCACCACATTTGGGAAAGCAATGAACAAGACATTAGCGGTAAGCCTCATCGTGATGGCGCTCGTCTCCTTGGGCAGCGCCTCTACAGCGCCACCTGCCGCGGCCGCCGACAAGCTCACGCAGGTGAGGATGAGCATCGACGAGGATCCGATCGTGCTTCGGCTTGCGGACAGCCTCGGGTATCTCAAGCGGGAGGGCATCGAGATCGTGCCGGTCGATCTCGAGAAACTTACCAAGCAGGACTACCTGATGCAGGAGCCGTTGACCAAAGGTCAGATCGATGCCTCGTATCATTGGTTCAATCACACGATTTTCGGTGCCCGTCACAAGCTTCCCATCAAGGCGGTCATGGTGATCAACGATGCGCCCGGCGTGACGGTGATGGTCGCCAACCGCGTGAAGGACAGGATCCGGAGCGCTGCGGATTTCAAGGGAAAGAACATTGCCGATGGCGCCCAATACGGGACCAAGGCCGTCATCACGAGTTATCTCGCGCAGAGGGCCGGTGTGCCGCCGGGCAGCTTCACGCCGGTGATGCTCGAATCGGAAGGAAGGCTGGAAGCCGTCCTCAGGGGATTGAAGGAAGGAAAAGTGGATGTCATGACGTTTCAGGAGCCGGTGACATCCGCGCTCCTGGAATCGAACATGGTTTCGACGCTCTATGACCTCAACAGCAAGGAGTCCACAACGAAGGTGCTGGGGGCAGCGTTTCCGGCGCAGAGCCTCCTCATGTCGCCGAAATACATCGAAGCGCATCCGGACACCGTGCAGCACCTCGTCAACGCCCTGGTGAGGACGATGCGGTTCGTCAATAAGCATACCGCAGAAGAAATCGCCGAAAGACTGCCGCCGGACTATTTCGACAAGAAGGATCGCTTGACGGAGATCAAGTTCATCCGGAATACCCTGCCTACCTATGCGAAGGGCGACTATTCGCTCTCGCCCGCCGCGGTCAAGCTGGTGGTCGACGCGATTCAGGCGGCCGATTTCGACAAGAGCGAGGAAGGCCAATGGCGAGCCACGGGCGACAATTCCAAGGTCAAAGCCGATCGGCTGTACGACAACCGATTCGTGCACAAGGCCATGCAGGCGATCAAGTAATCCTGACAGACGATTTCGCGAAGACCGTGCGCATGGCACTCGACAAGATTATCGTGGTCGTCTTCGCGGCCACGGCTAGATAATGCGTATTGCAATCCTTTTTTTCTCGGCTGCGATCGCGTCGTCGCTACACGCGGGATCGACAGGGGCGCCTGCAAAAATATACGCTCAAACGTTGGTGAATCAGACGGTCGCAAAGTATCCCGATTTGCTGGTGGTCGCGATGCACGTGACGCCGCCGAAAGCTTCCGAGAATGTGATTATCGCTTCCAACATCGGACGGATCGGCAAGAAAGCGGACGCTGAAGACCTCAAGGTGATCAAGACCGGCGAGACGCTCGCGAAACTCAACAAGAACGGGGACAGATTCGAGGTGGAGCTGGTGCTGCACGACGCGTCTCGAAATCCGATTGGAGCGCTGGCGATCGTTTTCCCGTACAAGACGGGCGACGACAAGTCGCAGTTCGAAAAGAGGGCGGAGATGATTCGAGACGAGCTTGGCAGACAGATCCCCCAGGCGGCGAAGCTNNNNGGAGCCTTCCGTGACGCGATGAGTCCAGTGCGTATGCGGACCTCGTCGGCGTTAGCCGCTGTTTTGGCGCAGCAATTCGAGCGGTTTGCCCGGCTCGACAATCGCCATTGATTTACCGCCCACCGCCTGCTGAAGCTCGCCAAACCTTGAAGACCATATCGATCATCAAGATGCAGCGCCTCCTCGCGACGTGCGATCGCCTCGCCGGCGTCGCGCTGCTCGTCTTCGCTTCTGAGGCTGCCTTCGCGCAAGGTGGGCCGCCGCTGGTGACCGACGATCCGGAAACGCCGGGCAACGGCCACTGGGAGATCAACCTGGCAACCATAGCCTCGCATACGTCGGGACGATGGGAAATCGCGGCGCCCGATGCGGATATCAATTATGGCTGGGGCGAGCACGTTCAGCTCAAGTTGGATGTCCCATGGAACTTTGCCCATGAAACCGATCAGCGCTGGAAATCCGGATTGGGAGCCGCCAACGTTGGGGTCAAGTGGCGCTTTGTCGACATCGAGGATTCGGGATTCTCGATGTCGACGTACCCTCAGCTCAGCTGGAACTGGCTGTCGTCGTCGGCGAGAAGAGGAATAAGCGCGCCCGGGAGACAATTCTTTTTGCCGATCGAGGCCGCGACCGTGGTGGGTGAATATGCGCTCGACGCGGAAGTCGGCCGCAATTTTGTTCAACAGGGATCGAACCAGTGGGCAGCGGGGTTCGTCGTGGCGCACTCGTGTGGGGAGAATGTCGAATGTCTCGGCGAGGTGCGTGAAACCTGGGCCCCGCACAACTCGCAGACACTGCTGAACGCCGGCGTGCACTGGAAACTGAACGAGTCCATGGTCCTGCTGGCTTCTGGCGGGCACGAGTTTGGAGCGCATACCGAGGACCAGCAGCGCCTGCTTTTCTATTTCGGATTTCAGTTGCTGAAATGACTGCGACGCAGGCAATGCAGCGGTAATCCTCCCGAAGCTTCGACCGGTGTGAGCGCGGGGAGGCTGAAAACTGAACAAACTTTCAGGATGTCTTCAGGTTGGCTTGAAGTTATGCCGTTACTCTCCGCTTCCGATTTCGGTGCATCGAAAGTCAGGTTTTGCCGTGCTTGGACGTGCGAGGGCTCTTGGACGTAAGGGATCGATCCCGCAGATTCCGCTTGCGTTGATCTGCTCGTCTTTCCTGGCGGCGTTGGCGTACGCGCAAAGCGTTGCAGCGGAAGCCCGCCTCATCGATTTGCCCCAATACAAGCCGCAACAGATCGTCGCGGGCACGATCAGGAACTTCGGATTCGGATTGGGTGGTGTCCTGAAAGTGTGGGAGGAAGGCTTCCAGAAAATTCATCCGGGAATCCGTTTCGACGACAAGCTGCCCACGAGCGACGCCGCAATTCCCGCGCTGGTGACCGGTGTCGCCGACCTCGCGCCCGACGGCGGCGAAGCAACGCTGACCGAAAACCTGTCGTTCTTCGAGGTCTACGGCTATCAGGTGACCGACATCACTGTCGCCTCCGGCGCGTTCGACGTCGAAGGCAAGTCCAACGGTCCGGTCATTTTTGTGCACAGGGACAATCCGATCGCGCGGCTTACCATAAAGCAGCTCGACGGTATTTTCGGATCCGAGCGCACTGCAGGCATGCGCGGATTCAAGTGGTCGCCATCCGACGCGCGCGGCGCCGACCAGAACATCCGCACCTGGGGCCAGGTCGGGCTCACAGGTGAATGGGCCGACAAGCCGATCCAGACCTACGGCCACGCGCCTTCGGGCACTGCGCGGTTTTTCCAATGGAAGGTTCTTCGGAACGGCGACAAGTGGAACCCCAACTTCCGCGAGTACGTGGAGAGCGGCAGCAAGATGATCGCCGACGAGGATCGCGCCGAGCAGCGTCTCGGTCTTCAGTACATGTTGAAAAACGAGCTCGCGAACAATCGATATGGCATCGCATGGACCGTCATGCCACAAGCCAAGGACGTGTCCGGCATCAAGGTCATTGCGGTTGCTCCGCGCGAAGGCGGCGCGTACGTGATGCCGAGCAAGGAAAGCTTTCAGGACCGGACGTATCCGCTTGTACGCAGCATTTACATTTTCTTGAATCGCGCGCCCGGGAAGCCGCTCGATCCGAAGCTCAGGGAGTTCCTGCGCTATGTGCTCAGTCGCGAGGGACAGGAGACGGTGGAGAGGAATGGAAGCTATCTGCCGCTCGGCACAGCAGTCGTGCAGGAACAGCTGCAAAAACTCGATTAGTCATCTCAAACAGGAACCATTCCAATGAAAACTTTCTTGACCGGCACTTGCATCGCAGTCGCTCTTTGCGCATTCGGCGCGTATGCGCAAGCGCCGAGCCTGAACGAGATTCCGCCGTACAAGCCCGAATACAAAGTCGAAGGTGGGCTGCGCATCGCAGGCAGCGAGTTGAAGGGCAACGTCGACTTGCTGGTGGAAGGGTTCAAGAAATTTCACTCCGGTGTCGTGGTGACGAC
>VBDA01000116.1:0-3952 GCA_005883655.1 Betaproteobacteria bacterium
CTCACGCGACGCCGGGCACGCAACGCACGTGGGCGTGCTCGTTTGCCGACGTGAAGACAATGCCCCGGTCGGTGTATTCAACTTCAGCGCAATTGTCCGCGGTGGGTTTCAAAGCGCCTACCTTGGGTATTACGGATTCGCCGAACACGCCGGCCAGGGTTACATGAGCGAAGGACTTGCGCTGGCATTGCGCGTTGGTTTTGGCACCTTGCGGCTACATCGAATCGAGGTCAACGTCCAGCCGGCGAACAGACGTTCGATCTCTCTGGTGCGGCGCGGAGGCTTCACCCGCGAGGGTTATTCCCGCCGTTACGTCAAGATCGCCGGCCGCTGGCGGGACCATGAGCGCTGGGCACTCCTGGTGGAAGACTGGCGGATCGCTCGCAGGCGCAGCAAGACTGCGCACAATTAAGTGCGTATCCGACCTTGCGCAATTCCGGGCGTGGCATTCTGGATCGCCATGACGGCCGGCTGCGCCTCCGCTCCCGGCCGGTTGCAGGCGCCCAAGGCTGTGTTCGGTCTCGAGCTCGCGCCGTACGCCACGACCGAGGAATGCATCGCGCTCGAGCCCGGAGAGCGTATCGGCTACCGATTCGAGGCGCGACTCCCGGTGGCGTTCAATGTCCATTTCCACGAGGACAACGCGGTGATCATGCCCGTTTCCAGCGACGCCACGACCTCGGAATCGGGCGATTTCGTCGCCGATCGCAAGGAAGTCTACTGCCTTGCATGGGAGGCGGGAGCGCAGGGAAGCGTTCTTGATTACCGAGTCAATCCCTGGCTGCGGCAGCAGTGAATAACCGCTGCCTGATCTTCTCGTTGCACTGACCGCATTCCAAGCGGCGAGCGGTCGTCAGAGCTCGCGGTAATTGTATGTGCGGCCCTGCTCGACATCGCCCAAGATGAGCTTGTCGACGATCTTGGCCGCGACCGTTTCGGGCGCGACGAGGCGATGTTCGCGGTGGAATCCTTTGAACAGATCGATGCTCGGCAACGTTTCGCGCGTCTGCGAGCGCATGAAAGTCTGCATGTCGGTATCGATGACGCCGGGGCGCACGGTGATTGCGCGAAACGTCGCCGCGTCGTGCTCGGCGGCGAGCTGCCGAGTCAGCATCTCGAGCCCCGCCTTGGCGATGGAATAGGGACCGCCACCGGGAAGCGGCGAATCCGCGGCGCCGGATGAGACATTGATGATCCGTTGTATCTGCGCGCGCGTCTGTCCGCGCGTTTGTCCAACAAACACCCGGCAGAAGAGATTCGCGACCGCGACGGGCGCGACCAGGTTTACAGCCATCGATGACGTCAATGCTTCGCTGCCGAGTGAACCGATCGTCCCGACCGGTCCCGCCGTCGCGGCGTTGTTGATCAGGCACAGGAACTCGGGCCGTGCATCGGCGATCGCGCGAAACGCCGGCGTCAACGCGGCGTCGATGTCGGTCGTGTCGGTAAGATCGCAGGCTACGAAGCGATAATGGGCTCCATTCGGAGCCGCGCCGCTTGTGCGGCCGATGCCGGTCACCGCGAAGCCGCCTGCAAGCAGCGCGCGGGCCAGCGCTTCGCCCAAACCGCGCGACACGCCGGTGACAATGGCCGTTTTCATTCGCGTTGCAAGCGTTTCACGGGTCAGCGATGGCTGCCGAGCGAGAGCGCAATGATAAGAACGACGATGACGGCAAGGACAAGCAAGGTGACCTTGACCCAGCTCTTGGGATACTCGCCGGCGACGGTTCCGGTGAAGCCGTTCATGACCGGCTGAAAAGCTTTGGCACCGAAGTGATAGCTGAGCAACCACACCGGCGCCAGAATATGCTTGAAGGTCTGACCCGAATAGTTGGCGCGGACATCAAGATTGCGGTAGGTATCTCCCGGAATCTGCGCGACGCACAATTGACGAAGCTTCGCGTCCATAGCGTCGCGCGCGGCCGTCGCGGCCGCGACCAGGTCGATCTGATAGCGCTCGACGACCCACCCCGCCACATAGCCGGCGTCGTACGGTTTGAGCTCAGTCGTCGGAAATGGCTCGATTCCACGCAGCAACGGCGCATGCACGCCCACCGACGCGCAGATCAGATCGTCGTCAAAGAAATGCTAGAGCTGACCCGATGCGCTCTCCCATCGCACGTGTTGAATCTGGCGCGTCTGCGAGCGTCCGCTGCTATCGGTATACGATTCCGTCGTGTAATAGTAGAACCCCGCCTCCGCGGTCCACGCCGCGTCGACCTTGGCATCGAAGGTCCAGTAGGGCAGGTAGATGCCCTTGACCGTGTCGGTGAGCGCCGAATGCTTGAGCTTGTTCGGGGCGAGCCACAACCTGCCATACCAGGTGCGGATACCGTCGCGCGCTTTGTCCTCCGTCACCTTGAACGGCAGCAGGCTTTCGGGCCGGAACGCGTCCTTGGTCTGCTCGTAGGGGATGAGCTGCGCCGAGCCACAGAAGTCGCAACGCTGCGCCTGCCGTTGCGGATCGAGCACCGAAATCGCCTGACAGCTCTGGCACTTGACGTAACGCTTTTCGGTTTGCCAGCCACGCTTGTCGTCGGTGATCCCGCGCAGCGCAGTGACCAGATCGTGCTCGATGATCCCGCCGGTGCCGGTGTCGAGCTTCGCCGGCGAAGTCGTGCCGCAGAACGGGCAGACCAGCGCTTGCTTGGCAGGATTCCAGATCGCCTCCGCTCCGCACGCCGGACAGGCGAATTTCTCTCTGGCTAGTTCCTCGGGCATGGGCGCTGATGATAGCGTGATTCGATCGCGAGACGGGCACACAAATCGTTGCTGCGCGAGAGCTCTACGGCTGCGCGCGTCAGCGTATGAAGTAGCCGATCACGCGCCAGGCGCCGTCGGCTTCGTGCTCCAGCGTTACCGTCTCGCCACTGGCGATTTTCTTGACGAAGCTGGAACGAAACACCAGCAGCACGTAGTCACCGTCCGGAGCGCCCTGAAAACTCGTCGTGAATTGAGTCGATAGCAGGGTGCGTTCGACCAGCGCGCCGAGCGGGGCCCGCACCTGCTTGAGCGAGTCGGCCCATTTGTCGGCGCTGATCGCGTTCTGGAACTGTTTACCGGTGGCGCTCCAGCTCGCAAGGGCATCGCCGCGATCGGTCAGCGCGAGCCAGCTGCGCGCCTCTTTTTGTGCGGCCGTCGCTCGCGGATCCTGCGCCAATGCCGAGCCGACGCCGGTCGCGGAAAGGCAACCAGCGATGACGACGAGCAACGCCTGCCTGCGGGTCATGCGCACGGCAGCTCCTGGTGCACTAGGAATGAAGGAATTGGTCGACGGCGGTCTTGGTCACTCGCCACTGGCTGCCGATTTTCTTGCCCTTGAGGTCGCCCGAATCGAGACTCGCGACAACGTCGGATTCGGCAACGCCCAACAGCTGCGCGACCTGGGCCGGGGTCATCAAATCCGGCGTGGCCGCCGGTTGTGGCGCCGCGGCCGGACCGGCGACGCCGGGTGTTGCCTGCGCACCCATGATGCCGCCGGGCTGATTCATCATTTGCTGCGCCATCGCCATGCCAACCGCCATTTCGGCTCCGACACCGGCGAGACCTGCTCCGCCCCCTCCCCCCTGTGCACCGAGGCCCTGCGCCAGCTGGAACTTGACGTAGTCGTTCAGGTTGCCCACGGCGGCCATGCTCGAGCGCTTGTCGATCGCCTGCTCGACCTCCGCCGGCACCGAAACGTTTTCGACAATGAAGCTTTGAATCTCGATCCCGTATTTGGAGATCATCTGCGGGTTGATCAGCGGCCGCAGCGCTTCGCCTAACTCGCCGTAGCGCGCCGCAACATCGAGCGCCGGAATCTTCGACTGCGCCAGCGCCTCGGAAAACACGCTGACGACACGCGAGCGCATGGTGTCGCCGAACTCGTCCAGCCTGAAATGATCGTCGGTGCCGGCGACCTCCTTCAGAAACAGCTTCGGGTCGACCACCTTGAAATCGAAGATCCCGTACG
>VBDA01000116.1:4071-13848 GCA_005883655.1 Betaproteobacteria bacterium
GAGGATCGGAATGTTGTCAGTGACCAGGTCGTATTTTCCCGGCCCGAAGGTATCGCCGAACTGACCGAGATAGATGAATTGCGCAACCTGGGACTCGCGCACGATGAGCTGTGCGCCGCGCTTGATTTCCTTGTCGTCGTCCGGAAAGCGATAGGAAAGCGTGTCGCGCGAATCGTCAGTCCACTCGATGATGTCGATGAACTGTTTTTTGATGAAGTCGAGTATCGCCATGTGGAGTCCGTTTGCGTTATCGGGATTGCGTTCCTGCCCGTCCGCTCTTGCGTTATTTGCGGGCGGTGGGAAGTTTCTTGAGCTCCACCGCAGCCTGCGTCATCTCGGCTTCGATCCGGTCCAGAGGCAACGCTCCCGGAGTGAACGAGCCATCCTCGAACACCAGCGTCGGCGTCGCATTGACGTGGTACTTCTGGCCGAGCAGCGCGGTTTGCGCGATCGGCGTCGCGCAGTCACCGTTGTTGTCGGGCAGCTTGCCGCTGTCGAACCATTCGTCCCACGCCTTGATCCTGTCGGGCGAGCACCAGATCATCGCCGACTTGCGCGCCGAATCCGGGTGCAATTGATCGATCGGAAACAGAAATGTATAGATAGTCACGTTGTCGAGGCCCTTCATCTCGTCCTCGAGGCGCTTGCAATAGGGACAATCGGCATCGGAAAAGATCGCCAGCTTGCGCGAGCCGTCGCCCTTCACCTTCTTGATCGCGAGCTCCAGCGGCAGGGAATCCCAGGCGATGCGGTTCATCCGCTTCATGCGCTGGTCGGTGAGGTTGGTTCGGGTCGCGGTGTCATACACCGATCCGACAATCACATAATTCACCTTGCCGTCGGTGTACAACATGCGATCGTCGAGCTGCGCCTCGAAAAGCCCGAAATAGGGCGATTTGGACACATTGCGAATCGGCGCGCCGGGAAATTTCGCCTCGAGCTCTTGCTTCACCGCGGCGACCTCTCTGGCAGCGGCGTTGGACTTCGCGTCCTGGGCCGACACCGGCAATGCAAGCGCTAGCAAAAAACAGACGGCTGACAGATGACGCAAAATCGGACACAAAATGATTCGCATTACGCGACTCCGGATACAAGGGTGGCGATTGGACAGTTTACCGCAGCGCTGGTTGCGCCAGCAGCCTCTTCACCGGCCCGAGAGTTCCGACAAGGCTCATGCCGCGATTGCGCAGTGCCCCGATCCACGGGGACCGGCTGCCGAACAAGCGCACCAATCCATCGGTGACGCCCTGCATCGCCAACACCGGCTCGAGACGACGCCTCGCATAGCGCTGAAGCAACAACGACGACCCGGGATCGCGGACGGCGCCGCGGGCGGCCAAGATTGAGCAGAGGGCGGCCGCATCACCGAAGCCGAGATTGACTCCCTGACCCGCCAGCGGATGTACGCCGTGTGCCGCGTCGCCCACCAGCGCCAAGCGTTGCGCGATCACCGACGGCAGCCGGAGCAAGGACAAAGGAAAGGACGTCGACGCGGTGATCGTCGTCAGCGCGCCCAACGCTCGCGCGCCCGCCAGCGCGACCCTCTCCGCCAATGCGGCGCCGTCGAGCGCGAGCAATTCATCGGCCAGCAATTCCGGCGCCGACCACACCATCGAGATCCGACGACCCGGAAGAGGCAGCCATGCAAGCACACCGCCGTCGGACAAGAACCACTGGAACGCGCGCCCGCGATTGGCCAGCTCGCTCGCGAAATTAGCCACTATTGCGGTCTGAGAATACGGCCTCGGATCCTGATGCATGCCGGCTTGCGCACGCGTCCAGGATCGCACACCGTCTGCTCCCACGATCAATCGCGTCGACAGCGCGTCGCCGCCATCGAAGCGCAACTCCGCGGCACCGGCGCCCCATGCGATACTCGCCGGCGTTCGCGGCGCCAGCATGTCGATCCCCGGCGTATCGCGAACGCTGGCGATGAGCGCAGCATGAAGCTCGCGGTTCTCGACGATCCATGCCAGGGCCCGCTCGCCGAGCTCATGCGCCGAGAAAGTAAGCCTGCCGCCCGCGTCCCCACGAACGTCCATCGATTCGATCGGAGACAGACGATTCGCTCGCATCCGCTGCCACGCGCCGATGTCGTTGAGGAACGCGACGCTGCCCGGGCTGACGGCATAAACACGCGCGTCCCAATCCTCATCGGTCGAGGAAGCGGACGCCACACTGACGTTCGAAGCATCGACACTCGATCGATCGACGATCGCCACCCGCATCCCCGCGCGCGCCAGCGATGCGGCGAGCGCCAAGCCGACCAGGCCCGCGCCAAGGACGGCGACGTCATAGTCGCGCGTGCCGCCCGCCATCAGTCGAGTACCTCGATGACGTGGTTCTGATTGGTGTAAATGCAAATCTCGCCGGCGATGGTCAATGCCTGCTTGACGATATCGGCGGCGGAGAGCTCGGTATGGCTCAACAACGCCCGCGCAGCGGCCTGTGCATATGCACCTCCCGAGCCGATGGCGACGATCCCGTGCTCGGGCTCGAGAACGTCGCCGGTGCCGGTAATGACCAGCGAAGAAGTGTTGTCGGCGACCGCCAGCATGGCTTCGAGCCGGCGCAAAATTCGGTCGGAGCGCCAGTCCTTGGCAAGTTCGACCGCCGCGCGCTGCAATTGTCCCTGGTGCTTGTCGAGCTTCGCCTCGAAGCGCTCAAACAGCGTGAATGTGTCCGCGGTGGCGCCCGCAAAACCCGCCAGCACTCGATCGTTGAAGAGCCGGCGTACCTTGCGCGCGGTCGATTTGACGACGACGTTGCCGAGCGTCACCTGGCCATCGCCGCCGAGCGCCACGCTGGCACCGCGCCGAACCGACAATATGGTAGTGCCGTGAAAGATTTCCATGTTCGGAATGAGGAAGAAGTTCGAAGACGATCGCGCAGCGAAGGCGTTAGCTCAACAGCGCCTGGCGATTGAAGACTGGCCGCCCAAACTTGGCGGGGTATGTCCTCGCGCTGACGTGATGGCGCTGGCTCGAGACGCCGCGCCAAATCCGCCCGCTTACTGCGACTTCTTGACGAAATGCCGCGGCGATATGCCGATAAGCAATAACAGCGCGCGGATGATCGGTGATGCTCCGATGATCTGCACACCTTTTCGTTGCGACTCCGCGCGGACGATCGCGTTGGAAAGAGCACCAGCACAGACAAAATCGATGCGGTCGACCGCGGTCATATCAATGGGAATGGTATGACGGCCCTCACGGAACACGATGAACTTGCCCAGTTGCGGGTCCGACGAGCCGGTAAGCGTTCCGTGCCAAGAAAGTTGATCCGCATTTTCCGGCGCGGCGCTGCGCGCAACGGACTCCTCGGCCTCCGCGACAACAAGCGCAGCATCCGGCGGCGGTTCCCAGGATGGAGGCGATACTTCAAAGGCGACCGCGAATTCGATTGCGCGATTTTCGAACACCTCATGTTCGTGTTGCCACTGAAGCAGTTCCAGCAACAGGATCCAGTAGCCCTCCGCGGCGCTACGACCTTGCGTCGCCGATTGCTCAAGGGCGCGGCGTATTTTTTCGGGGTGCTGGAGAACCAACGGATAATGACGCTTGCGCAACTGGGCGAGAGCGTTGGCCAGCAGCTTGGCGCCGGCATCGTCGGCACCGATGATCGAGCCCAGGTCGAGCCGCAACTGCGGCTGCTTCAGCGAAGACGCCAGCATGCCGGCAATCTGCTGCGCGTGCACCGCCGTCAATTTACCGGTCAATCCGACATAGCCGCCGGCGGCCGGCCGCGCCCCCGGAGGTACGCTTCCGCCACGGTCTTCCCACGCCGGCGCCGAGCGCTCGAACGCCACCACATAACGCAGCGCAAGTTGGTCGAATGCGGCCCTATCGTTCGCGCGCTGTAACAGGTCGAACAGTGCGAGCCATGCCAGCGGCGAGTTCCTTGTGTCGTCGTCGCTGACGATCCCAAGCTCGAGCACCTCGCGCGCCTGCGCCGCTTGGCCATTGGCGTAATGAAGCGCGGCATTTTCGAGATCCGCGCACAAACCTGGATTGGCCTCGGAGACCAGGATCTTCTTGTGCGATACCGGACTCCATTCGATCATGCTATGAGGCCCGGTCAGCGTGATGTCACGCTCCCCGGCACCGGATTCGTTCGAACCCTGCTGCGCCGGTGCGGCCGGCCGCGTCTTGGCCGAAGCCGCGACCTCACGTGCCGATACCGGCCGCGCGACAGGTCTGGCTGTCGGGTCCGGCTTGGCATTTGATGCCGGAGACTTGGCCTCGCCCGGCTTACCCTTGATCGGTGGCTTAGGGAACAGCTTGAACGCCATTGCGACCGCCATCGACTTCCACGATCAAAGGGACCAATTATGTTCCGATAGCCAACGGGCAACAAGCCGGGGCCGGAACGGCGCACTAAGCCATGGCAACGCTTTGCGCTTTTTCCAGATTTTCGGCGGCAAAATCCCAGTTGAGGAGTTTGTCGATCACGGCCTTGACATGGTCGGGCCGCCTATTCTGGTAATCGAGGTAATACGCATGCTCCCAGACATCGATGGTAAGTAAAGGCGTCAGGCCTTTGGCGATCGCGTCTTCGGCATTGCCGGTCTTGACCACCTTGAGCGTGCCGGCGTCGGCAACCAGCCAAGCCCAGCCGCTACCGAACTGCGTCACCGCGGCGTCGGCAAACTCCGATTTGAACTTGTCATAGCTTCCGAAAGCAGCATCGATTTTCTGCGCGAGCTTGCCGCGAGCTGCACCGCCGCCCTTGGGCGTCAACGAGTTCCAGTAGAACGTGTGATTCCACGCTTGCGCGGCGTTGTTGAAGATGCCGCTCTTGTCCGTCTTCCCTGCCGTGGCCTTAATGATGGCCTCCAGCGACTGCCCCTCGAACTGGGTCCCCGCGACCAGCTTGTTGAGGGTATCGACATACGTCTTGTGATGTTTGCCGTAATGGAAGCCGATGGTTTGCGCCGAAATAACGGGTGCGAGCGCGTCCTCTGCAAACGGAAGGGGCGGCAGCTTGAACGGTTGTGCCATGGTGAATCTCCTTGAGTTACGGATAGAACCGGTAAAGTCTACAAACCGGCGCGTCGCCAACGGGTCTGCGGATCGCATCAACGCCGTTTTGCCGCGCCACCGAGTCAGGACATGACTGGTTGCATGCCCTTACAATTTCAACGACACTAGAACGATGCCAAAGTTTCGGCAACCCGGTTCCCGCCGGATGGCGGCGCAGAGGAGGAAACCATGAAGAACCCGCTCGATTCCCTTTGGGGAACAGTGATCTGCGGAGTGTTGCTTACCGCGATCCTCTACTTGGTCGTTAAGAGCATTCTTACCTAAGGGAGTGCCGCAATGGATTGGGTCCCAGCAATTGCTCGATGGCTGCACTTTATGGCCGGCGTGATGTGGATCGGCCTCCTGTATTACTTCAATTTCGTACAGGCCGCCGCGCTCAAGGCGGCGACCGCGGACGGCACCGCGGCCGGCATCACCAAGCACGTCGCACCGCGCGCACTGCTGTTCTTCCGGTGGTCCGCGGTCGTCACCTGGCTGGCCGGCGCTGCCTTGCTCGGCAATCAGTTTGTCAATGCTTTCACGCTCTCGAAGGGCATGGCGGGCATCGGCGTGGGTGCCTGGCTCGGGACCATCATGTTGATAAACGTGTGGGCGCTCATATGGCCCAACCAGCAAAAAATTCTGGGGCTCAAGCCTGCGACCGATGAGGAGAAAGTCACGGCGCGCCGGGTCGCATTTCTGACCTCGCGCGTTAACACCATGTTGTCGATTCCGATGCTGTTTTTTATGGCGGCAGGCTGGTCGCACCGTGGGATCTTCGGGCTTTAGGGCGCCAAGCTGCGGCGCACAGGCATCCACCAAAACGATGGCCCGGCAAATTGCCGGGCCATCGTTTTTTTTGGTGTTCTTCGGTGCGCTTTTGGTGCGGCCGTCGGTTCCACTCTAATCGCCGTAGAGCCTCTGAACCCGCTCCCGCCGTTCCTGCGCCTCGAGCGACAGCGTCGCCGTCGGTCGCGCCAACAGCCGCGGAACGCCGATCGGCTCGCCGGTTTCCTCGCAATAGCCGTAACTCCCGCCGTCGATCATCTTCAGCGACTTTTCGACTTTCTTGAGCAGCTTGCGCTCGCGATCGCGGGTCCGCAGCTCGAGCGTGTATTCCTCTTCGAGCGTGGCGCGATCCGACGGGTCGGTGGTGACCTCGTTCTCGCGCAGATGCTGGCCGGTATCGTCGGCGTTGGTCAGCAGCTGCGTGCGAAGCTCGAGCAGGCGCTGCTTGAAAAAAGCGAGTTGCGCCTCGTTCATGTATTCCTTGTCAGGCGCTTTCAGAAGGTCTTCCTCGCTCAGCTCCCTCTGCTCCTTGACCTTTTTCGGGGGACTTTTCGCGGGCACGGTCTTGGCCCCGGCGGTTTTGCCGCCGATGCCCTTGGCCGTGACATTTTTGGTTGCTACGCTTTTGGTTGCCACGCAATCACCTTCCTGCAACGAGTTTTCCTGCCGAACTTTTCCACGACGCTTTTCGGCGGCGCTGGACGAAACCGCTGGTCCGCTCACTTCGCCACTCTCTGCCCCGGTCCGAAGTTTGAACCGACGTCCGCAGCATCAAACCGTGCATTATATCTCGAATGGCTCGATGCAAGCCATCGGCGCTGTGAGCGCCCGCCAAGCGGCACCAGCCGGCGACCATGCGCCGGCACGCCCGGCGTGCGCCCGTATAATGCGAAAAAACGAGCGGTTTGCGTGACTTTTCCGTGATGTTTCAATGACCCTCACGATTACCCGCCCGGACGATTGGCACGTTCACCTGCGCGACGGCGAGATGATGCGCTCGGTCATCGGCGCGACGGCGAGGACGTTCGCTCGCGCCGTCGTGATGCCGAATCTCACCCCCCCCGTGACCACCGTGGCGGCCGCCGCCGCGTACCGCGATCGCATTCTTGCTGCGCTGCCTGCGGGGTCCACCTTCGCGCCGCTGATGACGCTCTACCTGACCGACAACACGCCGGCGGTGGAGATCGCTCGCGCCCGCGCGTCGGGCTTTGTCATCGGCATCAAGTACTACCCCGCGGGCGCGACCACGCATTCGGATTCAGGTGTCACCGTGTTGGGGAAGGTTTACGCGCCGCTCGCGGCCATGGAGAAGCATGGTCTGCCGCTCCTGGTGCACGGCGAGGTCACCGACCCCGATGTCGACATTTTCGATCGCGAGCGCGTATTCGTCGATCGGCAGCTTTCGCGCATCGTGCGAGATTTTCCGGGGCTGAAGGTCGTCCTGGAGCACATCACGACGACGGAGGCGGCGGAATTCGTCGCTGCGGCATCCACCAACGTCGCCGCGACGATCACGCCGCAACACCTTTCATGGTCTCGAAATGCTCTCCTCGTCGGCGGCATGCGGCCTCATTTCTATTGCATGCCCGTTCTGAAACGGGAGGCGCATCGACTGTCGCTCATGCGCGCGGCGACCAGCGGAAGCCCGAAGTACTTTCTCGGAACCGATTCCGCGCCGCATGAGCGAGATGCGAAAGAAAGCGCATGTGGCTGTGCCGGATGCTATTCGGCGCCTGCCGCGATCGAGCTCTACGCGGAAGCGTTCGATCGCGCGGGCGCGCTGGAGCGGCTCGAAGCGTTTGCGAGCTTCCACGGCGCGGATTTCTATGGCCTGCCGCGCAATAGCGACACCATCACGCTCAAACGCGAAGGATGGGTCGTTCCGGCGTCCTACCCGTTCGGCGATCGCACCGTGGTGCCTCTGCGCTCCGGAGAAACGATGTGCTGGCGACTCGATGCGTAGGGTATCGAAATACTGAGTCCGGCCGCGAAAATGGAATGGTGCGCCGTGCTACCATTCGCGTCCGAAGCCAGCCAGACCGTCGCTGCCCGCCGGTGAAAACCAGTGCGGGGAGAGGAAAGTCCGGGCTCCGCAGAGCAGGATGCTGGGTAACGCCCAGCCGCAATAAGGCGATCGCGCGAGCGGTCGCCGAAGGCGAGGAAAAGGGCCACAGAGACGAGTCGCCCCGGCCTGGCGTTACGCCAGGTCCGGAGCGGGTGAAACGCGGCAACCTCCATCCGGAGCAACACCAAGTAAGCGGACGACAAGATTCAATCCAGGCTGCTCGCCAAGTCCGCGGGTAGGTGGCTCGAGCGTCACGGCAACGCGACGCCTAGACGAATGACGGCCATAGGGCGCACTAACAAGCGCGCCCCGTAACAGAACCCGGCTTATCGGCTGACTTCGACTTATTCGAATGACCGCCCTGCGAATTACCTTCGCATGCGGCGGAAGGATCCACCGTGGCGCCGAGAGAATTCGGCTACGGTTCCATTCTTCGCCGCGCATCGCGAAGAATTTCGCGCGCCGCGTTGTGCCCGGGCACGCCGGTGACGCCGCCGCCGGGGTGAGTGCCCGCGCCGCACATGTACAAGCCCTTCAGCGGCCCGCGATAGTGACCATGGCCGAGGACCGGTCGCGCCGAGAAGAGCTGGTCCAGCGCGAGCGAGCCGTGGAAGATATCGCCTCCGATCAGTCCGAACTCGCGCTCGAGATCGAGAGGCGACAGTGCGTGCCGGGCGATGACGCTCGCGGCAAAATTGGGCGCGTGACGATTGACGGTGGCGATCATCAGCGCTTCGACTTCCTGTTTCATCGTGTCCCACGATGCGCCGTCAGGCAATTCCGGGTTAGCGTGCTGGCAAAAGAGGCTCGCGACATGCTTGCCGTCCGGCGCGAGCGATGCGTCGACCAGCGATGGAATGAGCATCTCGATGATGGGCTCGCGCGACCATCCGGTCAGGCGCGCGTCGAAATAGGCGCGCTCCATGTAGGCGAGCGACGGCGCCATGATGATGCCTGATCTGAGGTGTGTCCCGTCGCCGCGAAGACAGGTGAAATCTGGCAGCGCATCGAGCGCGACATTCATGCGGAAGGTGCCCGAGACGCAACGATATGCCTCGATCCGCCGCAGGAAGTCGCTGTCGAGCGCGCTTCGATCGATGAGTTGCAGATACAGCAGCTTGGGATTGACGTTCGCGATGACGCGCTCGGACAACATTTCCGTTCCGTCGCTAAGCGCAATGCCGTAGACGCGACCGTTTGCACTCAGCACTCGTGACACCGGGGCGTCGGTGTAGAGCGTCGCGCCGCGCGCGATTGCCTCCGCCGCCATCGCTTGCGTAATTGCTCCCATGCCCCCGAGTGCGTGGCCCCATTGCCCGCGCTTGCCGTTGACCTCGCCGAACACGTGATGCAACAGCACGTAACCCGAGCCGGGCGTATAGGGGCTGGCGAAATTGCCGACGATCGAATCGAAGCCCAACGCGGCCTTGATCGGTTCGGACTCGAACCAGCGATCGAGGATCTCACCGGCGCTCTTGGTGAATAGATCCAGCACATCGCGGCGCTCGGCCATGCTCAGACGCTTGAGGCGCCCGCCAACCCTCCATGTCTGGAAAAAATCGTGAATGCCGCCGCCCACGTTGGGCGGAGTCTCGAGCAGCAATTCACGCAGCACATCCGCGACGCGATCGAGCATCGCGTAATACTGCGGAAGGATGTCCGCGTCCCGGGTCGAGAACCTCGCGACCTCGGCTTGCGTCGCCGCGAGGCTTCCGGCGGAGTTGCCAACCGAGTTGCCATCCGGACTTCCGATGGATCCTCCGCCGACCTTCAGATAACTCTGCGCCGACAGGGGAAGGAAGTTCGACAACGGGCGCTCGACGATCCGAAGCCCGTGTTCGGCGAGCCGCAGATCGCGCAGCACCCGCGGATGAAGCAGGCTGACGGTGTAGCTGGCGGTGG
>VBDA01000495.1 GCA_005883655.1 Betaproteobacteria bacterium
TCGCGCTTTATCTCGGCCGCGATCCGCTCGCGGTGCGCAAGGTCAATTTCTATGGCGTTGACGATCGCAATATCACACATTACGGGCAGACGATCGTCGACAACGTGATCCACGCAATTGTCGCCGATCTGGAGCAAAGCGCCGACTATCATGCGCGGCGCGGAGAGATCCGCGCGTTCAACCGGACGAGCCCGCATCTCAAGCGAGGGATCGCGCTGACGCCGGTGAAGTTCGGCATTTCGTTCACCGCGACGCACCTCAATCAGGCAGGCTGTCTGCTTCACATTTACACCGACGGCACGTTGCTGCTGAATCACGGCGGCACCGAAATGGGCCAGGGCCTGTTCGTCAAGGTCGCGCAAGTGGTTGCCGAGGAACTGCAGGTCGACATCGACCGGATTCGAATCACGTCCTCGGATACGAGCAAAGTCCCCAACGCGTCGCCGACGGCCGCGTCGTCAGGTTCCGACATGAACGGCAAGGCGGCGCAGGATGCCGCACGCAAGCTGAAAGCGCGGCTCACCGAATTCGCATCGACTCACTTCGCCGTGGCACCGGAAAAGATCGTCTTCTGCGCGAACGAAGTGCGCGCCGGCGACAAGTCGCTGTCGTTCAACGAGCTCGTCAAGCTCGCCTACTTCGCGCGCGTCTCGCTGTCGGCCACCGGCTTTTACCGGACACCCAAGATCGGCTATGACCGTAAGACCTGGAGCGGCATGCCTTTCTACTATTATTGCTACGGCGCCGCGGTCTCCGAAGTAATCGTGGACACGCTGACCGGCGAAAATCGGCTGCTGCGCGTCGACATCCTGCACGACGTCGGCAAGTCGCTGAACCCGGCGATCGACATGGGCCAGATCGAGGGCGGCTTCATCCAAGGCGTGGGCTGGCTCACGACGGAAGAATTGTGGTGGAACGACAAGGGCAAGCTGATGACGCACGCGCCGTCCACGTACAAGATTCCGGTGGCAAGCGACGTACCGGCGGAGTTCAATGCACGGATCTACGAATCCGGCATCAACGCTGAGGATTCCATTTTTCGCTCGAAGGCAGTCGGCGAGCCGCCGCTGATGCTCGCTATCTCGACGCTGCACGCGATCCGCGATGCGATCGCGAGCACTGCCGACCACACGTTGTCGCCACGTCTCGATGCACCTGCGACCGCAGAGGCAATTCTGTTCTCGATCCAGGAGCTCGCCGCGCGTCGCGCCAAGGCCGGCGTCAAGGCCGAGCCCGTTCTGGAGGCGTCGTCGTGAGCATGCGCGCAAATGTCGTGGAAGTCGGCCTATGACCCACTGGATCGATACACTCGTGCGCCTGCGCGACTGCGGGCAGCCCGCCGTCGTCGTCACCGTGGCGTCGACCCGGGGCTCTGCGCCGCGCGAGGCCGGGACGAAGATGATCGTCACCGCCGCCGCCGTCCACGGCACGATCGGAGGTGGCCATCTCGAGCACAAGGCGATTGCGATCGCACGCGATCTCCTGATCGGCGGCGGCCCGAATGCGCTGCGCCGGTTTCCGCTCGGCGCGAGCCTCGGCCAGTGCTGCGGGGGTCTCGTCAACCTGCTCTTCGAGCCCGTCATCGATGCGGCGCCGTGGCTCGACGCGTTGGTGGAATTGCGCCGCGACGGCGTCGACGGTGTCATGGTGAGCACGACCAATGGCGTCGCCGCCGCTGGCAAGCTTGTCGTTGCGTCGAACCGCACCTTCGGCTCGGTCGGCGGCGATGTGGAAGAAGAGGTCACCGCACTCGCCCGGCAGATCCTGACCAGCGGCGATGGGCCGCGTCTGTTGCCGCTCGGTGACGGCGAAGCCGCCCTCACCGTGCTACTCGAGCCGGTGCGCGCTGATGAATTCGCCATCGTGCTCTTCGTCGCCGGCGCATCACCTGGGTCGACGAGCGCGAGGACGAATTTCCGTGCGACGTACCGGAGAATGTGAGGATCATCTGCACCGATACGCCGGAATCCGAAGTGGACGCGGCGGCGGCGGCGACGCATTTTCTGGTGATGACGCACAGTCACGCGCTGGACGAGACGCTCGCCGAACGTATCCTGCGCCGCAACGATTGCGCATGGTTCGGGCTCATCGGGTCGCTTACCAAGCGGCGCATGTTTGAGCGGCGGATGCAACGTCGCGGTGTGCCGGCGGCGAGCTTGGCGGCGATGACGTGTCCGATCGGCGTGCCGGGAATTCCCGGCAAGGAACCGGCGGTGATCGCGGTAGCCGTTGCCGCCGAGTTGCTGCAAGTGCGTGCGCGGGCGCTCGCCAGGGTCGACGCCCCGGCCAACGCCCGCCGGGCTTGACGCCAGGCTAGAGACAACGCCTCGCAAAAAGGCGCAGGGGAGGACTCTGGATGTCGACAGCGACACAGGCGGCGAACGCGGGCATTCCGCGGATCGAGCTTCGCGGCATCACGAAGATCTACCCGAGCGTCGTCGCCAACAAGGACGTGTCGCTCACGGTGCTACCCGGCGAGATTCACGCCGTCCTGGGCGAAAATGGCGCGGGCAAGAGCACGCTGATGAAGATCATCTACGGCGTGGTCAAGCCCGATGCCGGCGAGGTGCGCTGGGAAGGTTCGCCGGTGACGGTTGCGAACCCGGCGCGCGCGCGCGAGCTCGGCATCGGCATGGTGTTCCAGCACTTTTCGCTGTTCGAAACGCTCACCGTAGTCGAGAACGTCGCGCTGGCATTGCCAGGCAAGCCCGAACTGGGGGAGCTCGCGCAACGCATCACGCAGGTGTCGGAACGTTACGGGCTGCCGGTCGATCCGCGCCGGCTCGTCCATTCGCTGTCGGTCGGCGAGCGCCAGCGCGTCGAGATCGTCCGCTGCCTGCTCGTCAATCCGAGGCTCCTCATCATGGACGAGCCGACCTCGGTCCTGACGCCGCAGGCCGTGCGCAAGCTGTTCGAAACCTTGCGCCAGCTCTCCTTGGAGGGCTGCAGCATTCTCTATATCAGCCACAAGCTCGACGAGATCCAGGAGCTCTGCAGCAACGCTACGGTGTTGCGTGGCGGTCAGGTCACGGGCCATTGCGATCCGCGGCGGGAAACGCCGAAGACGATGGCGCGCATGATGATCGGCAAGGACCTGCCGCATCCGCAGCACGGTGAGCCGACGGCGGGCGAGACGCGGCTCGTGATCGCGGGGCTCACGCATGAGCCGGACGATCCTTTCGGAACGCACCTCAAGGACATTCATCTGACGGTGCGCAGCGGCGAGATCGTCGGCATCGCGGGAGTTTCCGGCAACGGCCAGCAGGAGTTCCTGGCGGCCATTTCCGGCGAAGAGCCGCTTGGGGATAAGCATCCGATCCTCGTCTGCGGCATCGAGGCCGGCCGCATGGGACCCGGAGAACGGCGGGCGCTGGGGATGTGCTTCGTGCCCGAGGACCGGCTGGGCCGCGGCGCGGTGCCGCAGATGTCGCTCAGCGACAATGCGCTGCTGACCGCCCACCGACAAGGATATGTAAAAAACGGCCTCATCAAGTTCGCCGAGATCGAGGGATTCGCCCGCAACTGCATCGACAGCTATAACGTGAAGTGCGGCGGAACGCAGGCCGAGGCCAAGAGCCTGTCTGGCGGCAACCTTCAGAAATTCATCGTCGGTCGCGAGATCATGCAGAACCCGAAGCTGCTCGTCGTCGCGCAACCAACTTGGGGCGTGGACGTGGGTGCGGCCGCGTTCATCCGGCAGAAGATCATCGATCTGCGCAACGAAGGCGTGGCGATTCTCGTGCTATCCGAGGAGCTCGACGAACTGTTCGAAGTTTGCGACCGGATCGCGGTGATCGCCAAAGGGAGGCTTTCGCCGGCCAAGCCCATCAAGGAAACCAACGTCGAGGAAATCGGTGTCTGGATGAGCGGAATGTGGCCGGATGCCGGCGACGAAGGGCATTTTTCGCCGGCCCATGAGGAGGCACTTCGTGCGACTCAAGCTTGAAACGCGGGCGCAGCCGTCCCGCCTGATGGCGTATCTCTCGCCGCTGCTCGCGGCGGGGCTCACGATCGTCGCCGGGTTCATCCTGTTTTCGGCTCTGGGCAAGAATCCCCTCGAGGCTTTCCATACGTTTTTCATCTATCCGATCCGCGATCTGAACGGTATCGCCGAGCTACTGCTCAAGGCCTCGCCGTTGATGCTGATCGCGGTAGGTCTCGCCTGCGGCTACCGCGCCAACGTGTGGAACATCGGCGCCGAAGGCCAGTTGATCCTGGGTGCGATCTTTGCCGGTGGTGTCGCACTGTATTTCTACGGCAGCGACAGCAAGCTCGTGCTGCCTGCAATGGTCCTCGCCGGCGCGGTCGGCGGCATGTTATGGGCATCGATCCCGGCGTTCCTGCGCACGCGCTTCAACACCAACGAGATCCTGGTGAGCCTGATGCTCGTCTATGTCGCCAACTTGCTGCTCTCGTGGCTTGTGCACGAGCCCTGGCGCGACCCGGAAGGTCTCAACTTTCCGCAGTCGAAGCAGTTCACCGAGACCGCGCTTTATCCGATGCTGATCGAAGGCACGCGCCTCAATTTCGGTTTTCTGATCTCGCTGGCCGCAATCGCCGCCGGCTATGTGTTCCTCAACCGCAGCTTCATGGGCTTCCAGATGCGCGTGGCGGGTCTCGCCGACGCTGCGGCGAAATATGCGGGTTTCAGCGGCCGTCGAATGATCTGGCTGGGCATCCTTA
>VBDA01000496.1:0-2778 GCA_005883655.1 Betaproteobacteria bacterium
AGCGCTTGAGGCTTCCCTTCGAGTCATCGGCAAACCCTTTGGGCTTCGGCGGCTCACCATACGGCGTTTGACTGAATCTTGCCTTCGGCCACAGCGGCTTCACCACAAATTGTACGCCCTGATCATCGGTGTCGACGATCAGGCCGGGGCTCACGACTATGCGCGCGCTTCTCCAACTTTGCATGTTCCGCGCGATGAGACTGCATTTGCTCTGCATCATGTCTTCGTCGGGGTCCGGAAACACGATAACTGCATCGCCCGAAACCGGCCTTGGGCTTTTGCTGAGCGTGACCAGATTGAGAGACCGGGGGGAACATTCGACATTGCGAAGGATCTCCGGAGAAAGCTTCGCCCAGTTTTGGGAGAGCTCCCGCACCACCTGGTCGCCGGTCGCATCGCCGTCGCCTCGATCCTCGACCAGAATGACAACTTCCGCCCCGGGGCCCATTGAGCGTACCGCGCGTTGCGTCACTCTTTCGACAATCTCCTCGGCCGGGGCCGGGTTGCCGGCGCGTCGCAAGAGATCGTTGCACACGGCGAGCTGCCTGGGATCCGATTCTTTCTCGGCATCGTCGAGTATTTTTCCGTCGGAAGGGCGCCAGAAGATCGCACGGCTTAAGTCCGACGCGAGCAGCGCGTCGAACTGCGGCGCGAGATGTCCACCCTCAAGCCGAGGCATGAGCACCTTCGCCTCCGAGACCGGTATGACAATATGCCGAAAGCTTGCGACTTTGGCATTAAGCTTGTCGGAGAGTCCGTAAAGATCGTCGAGCGTGATTCGGTCGACGGTCTTGTTGTCTGCCTTCAACAGCTCCTCGAGCTTGATGCACGAGTCGATCAAATCGGGAGTTGGCAGACAGATCAAAACATCTCGTTGATCTTGCCCGGATTCAACAGGCCGCGGCGGCGAGTTAGCGTCGATTCTTTTCGCGAGCTCCTTGACGATCGGTTCGATCTTGTCTTGGTATTCGCGTTGATTTGTTCCCGAAGTCTCAAGAATTAAGACCGGCCGCCTGTTGGTGTTCGGGTCAAGAAAATTCTGTCTACGCTGAGAAACGAGACCTTCCGCTCCGGCCTGGCTCAATCGTTTCTGGTACTGGGATTTGAGGTCGCCATCGAGGCGGTCTATTTCGAATATCCAAACCCGCTGCAAGAGTGTGTCGCGCGCACCGTTGTGCAGATTCGAAAAAAACTCGAGCTCCTTGCAGCACCACTCCGATTTGACGTAGCCGCGGCCGAGAAATATGAACAGCGCGAAACTCGATTCAACGCGCTCCTTGAGGATGGCCTCGACGCTGCCCGTCGTTCCCTGCAGTTGGTCGATATCGTAAAAGGGAACCGCGTGTTCCGCGCCGTGGATTTTGAGCTCGCCAGCGAGCCCTGCCGAAAAAACTTTGTGAAAGTCGTTCAACCAGCCACCCCACGACTGATTGTCGGCGCTGGAGTAGCTCAAGAACGCGGGGTATTTGAATTCTGTCATGGCCGTCCTTCGTGAGTGCACGCCGGCCACAGATGGAGCCGCGAAATGCCGAAGACATAAAGTCGGCGCGAGCCCATGCGAGGCGGTCTGTACACTACGCTTCTTTCATATCAAGCGGCAGCTTGGCACGTCAACGAGCTCCAGGAGCCGTGGCCGCGCGCCGGGAATCACGCGCGCAATGGCACCGAGCGGATAATGCCTACTATGGTAGCCTACATTTTCCGGGCAAAAAAGCGAATATTCAACGGCTGGTTGGAGCCGACTCGCGTGTTGCGCCCCTTCCTTGGCCGCCTGCCGACCCTAGATCGGCTCAAGGTCGGTGTTGCGGCCGGTCCCGAAACGGTGCGCAATGGGGATTGCCCGTGAAGCGGCTCGGCCAACCACGATGCGATTCTTGCGGCGATGAAAGTGATCACCTGGACACCATGAGCTCGATCATCTGAATCTACGAAAGCAAATCGGCTGACGAGAGCGATGACCAAGACGCGAAAAAGATCCGCCGTCGCGGCCAAGCCCATCAACGTGGTAGTCGACCTTTCCCATCACAATGAAAAGGTCGACTTCGTGAAAATGAAGGCGGACGGAATTGTCGCCGTCATCCACAAGGCCACCCAGGGATTGACCTACGTCGACAAGACCTATGCGACACGGCAAAAAGCCGCCTCAAAAGCCGGACTGCTATGGGGCGCGTATCACTTCGGCGTGGGCGGGGATGGATCGGACCAGGCCGCGTTTTTTCTCGAGACGATCCAGCCGGACGGCGCGACCCTTCTGGTGCTCGACTACGAACCTAATCTTACCGGCCCGACAATGTCGGTCGATCAGGCACGCGAGTTCGTAGAGCACGTTGCCGAAGCGACGGGACGCTGGCCAGGCTTGTATTCCGGTCATCTCATCAAGGAGCAGCTTGGAGGCGTGTTTACGCCCGATGCACGGCTCTCCAAGTGCTTTCTTTGGCTCGCTCAATACAACGGTCCCAAGCCTCTCAATATCCCGCCGACCTTCAGGACCTGGACGTTCTGGCAGTATACCGACGGGGTCCATGGCTCCGAACCGCATCGCGTCGATGGCATCGGCCTTTGCGACCGCAACAAGTTCAACGGATCGCTTGCTCAACTGAAGAGACTCTGGGGCGTTGCCGGCAAGTGATGCAAGTTGCGGGAGTTCGACACGCCTTCGCTCGATCACGGTGCCGCAGAGACACCTCTCGAAGAGCCGCTGCGCACCGCTTCTGCCGAAGATTTGAATGGCAAGGTAAAGATTGCGTGTGATCCTGCGTTCAGAATGTCTTCAAATAT
>VBDA01000496.1:2808-3277 GCA_005883655.1 Betaproteobacteria bacterium
GACATAGCCGGTGCCGAAGTAATGACCCCGACTGACGACGAAATCGGGACATTTGCTGAGCTTGAGCAACGGCTCGATCAGGTTGGCGAACACCTTTTTCGCCTCATCGTCGCTTGCGGCGCGCGAAAGCACTTGAAGGTCGCGCCTGGCCTGGATGACAAACTCCAGCACCTGCTTGTCATGCGCGAGCCGCGCTGCCGGATCCGCGCTTTCTGACAGCGGATTCAGGTTGGCGAGCAGGTTCACCGGTATTCCGGCGGGTATCGGACCGATCTCGATGCCGCCGTTGCCGAACAGCCGTGGCAGGTAACGCGCGGCAGGTCCGGCGATGCTTTGCAAGGCCTCCGGCAGGTTTTCGCGAGTCACCCGCAAATAACTCGGGCCGCCTTGGCCGGCCAAGTCGCTTGTGCGATCGATGATCCCCGGCACTTTGTCGCCCAGCACCGGGTCCTTGTCGCGCTTCTCGGGC
>VBDA01000497.1 GCA_005883655.1 Betaproteobacteria bacterium
GTACATGAAAAAAAGCTGCCCGGCGGCGGGCATGCCGACGGTGAACATGTGGTGCGCCCACACCAGAAACGAGAGAATCGCAATCGACGACGTCGCGTACACCATTGACGCATAACCGAACAGCGGCTTTCTCGAGAACGCCGGGATGATCGTCGATACGATGCCGAACGACGGCAGGATCATGATGTAGACCTCGGGATGGCCGAAGAACCAGAAGATATGCTGGAACATGACCGGGTCGCCGCCGCCCGCTGCGTTGAAGAAGCTGGTGCCGAAGTGGCGGTCGGTCAGCAGCATCGTCACTGCACCCGCGAGCACCGGCATGACCGCGATCAACAGGTACGCGGTGATGAGCCAGGTCCAGCAGAAAAGCGGCATCTTCATCATTGTCATCCCCGGCGCGCGCAGGTTGAGGATGGTAGTGATGATGTTGATCGAACCCATGATCGACGACGCGCCCATGATGTGAATCGCGAAGATCGTCAGGTCCATTCCCATCCCGGCCTGCACCGACAACGGGGCGTAGAGCGTCCAACCGCCCGCGGCAGCGCCGCCGGGGACAAAGAAGGACGCGAAAAGCAGCGTTGCCGCAAACGGCAGCAGCCAGAAGCTCCAGTTGTTCATGCGTGCGAACGCCATGTCGGGAGCGCCGATCATCAGCGGCACTTGCCAGTTGGCGAATCCGACCGCCGCCGGCATGATCGCGCCGAATATCATGATCAGCCCATGCAGCGTGGTCAGAGAATTGAAAAATTCGGGATCGACGATCTGCAGACCTGGCTCGAAGAGCTCGGCGCGAATGGTGAGCGCAAGGCAGCCGCCGGCGAAGAACATGATGAACGAGAACCAGAGGTACAGAGTGCCGATGTCCTTGTGGTTGGTCGTGGTGATCCAGCGCATGAGTCCGCCGGGATGATGCGCGTGCTCGTCGTGCGCGTGGCCGGCGGCGTGATCGTGGGGAATGCTGCTCATGTTCAACGCTCCTAAAGGCCTCTGACCTCGGACTATTTCCCGGCTGCGGCGACTTGCGAGGGCTGAACCACGTCGCCAACGTGGTTGTCCCAGGCGTTGCGTTCGTAGGTAACGACGGCCGCAATCTCCGTCGGCGAAAGCGTGTTCTTCCATGCAACCATCGCGGTGGGCTGGCCGTTTCTCACCACACCATTGAGAACGACGTCCAGATGCGCGGCTACGGGTCCGGTCGCGATCTTCGATCCGTCGAGCGGCGGGAATGCGGGCGGCACCCCTTTTCCAGTGGCCTGATGACAAGAAGCGCAGTTCGCGGTGTAGACGGCCTCGCCGCGCGCGGTGAGCTCCTTTACGTCCCAGATCCTGGCCGGATCGTCCGCGGCGGCAGTCGCTTTCTTTTTCTGCGCATCGGCCCAGGCCGCGTACTGGTCCGCCGGCAGGACCTCGACGACCACCGGCATGAATCCATGCTCCTTGCCGCACAGCTCGGCGCACTGGCCGCGATAGACGCCCGGCTTGTCGGCACGGAACCAGGCGTCGCGCACGAAGCCGGGAATCGCATCCTGCTTGACTCCGAACGCCGGAACCCACCATGAATGGATGACGTCGCCCGCGGTAATCAACACCCGTATCCTCTTCCCCGCCGGCACCACTAGCGGTTGGTCGACTTCGAGCAAGTAATGCTCGCCCTTGGGCTCCTGGTTGTAGATTTGCGTATACGGCGTCTTGAGATTGCTGAAGAAGCCAAATCCCTGATCGATGTAGTCGTAGCTCCACTTCCATTGATAACCGGTAACCTTGATGGTCATGTCCGGCACGGTCGTGTCCTTCATCGCCAGAATCGTCCTGGTCGCCGGAAGCGCCATGAACATCAGGATCAGGAACGGAATGACGGTCCAGACGACTTCGACCGTCGTGTTCTCGTGAAACTGGGCCGCTTGATGACCTTGGGACTTGCGATGCGCGAAGATCGAATAGAACATCACGGCAAAGACGCCGACGAAGATCACGACGCAGATCCACATGATGTAGACGTGGAGGTCGAATATCTGTTCGCCGATCGGCGTGACAGGCGGCTGCAGGTTGTATTCCAGGGCCGCCCGCGCCGCGCTCGCCATCAGCGCCGATGCGAGCATTGCGACGAGGAGGGCCGTCTTCGCAACGAGTCTGACCGATTGTCCCACCCGCTGCGCCACCTTGATGCGATCCATGCTTTCCTTAGAAACGTCGACGATGCGCGAAAAACCGACGCGCTTCTGAAGTCGGCGCTAACGCGCGTTACCCGCCTCCGCGTTACCCGCCAGCGCCCGGCGCAGATCGCGCGCGATCGCGGTGCGCTCATGCGCGGAAAGTTCCTCGCCAATCGGCAGCGATTCGCCGCGATGACGCAATACCAGACGCGCCACGCGCTTGCGTGCGTCGGCTTCGACTTCAAGCCGCGTCCAGAATCTGTTGAACTCGCGCCGCGTCAGGGATCCGCCACGAATACGCTCAACGACAATTCGATCGCCGCGTACGGTCACTCGCTCCCAGTCGTTTGCATGCCGTTCGATCCGGCCAAACGCCCAGCAAAGCACGGCCATCTCGATCACCGAGTACGGCAGTACCGGCCAGGCGCCGAAGGCGGCGAAGGCCAACGCCATTCCCATGGAGACTGCGCAAAGGCCCGCAAAAAGCGTCCACCGGGCGCGCGTGCCCAGCGAATCGTTGCGGCGCGACACTGCGCAGAACTCCGAACGAACCGCCAATGAGAGGTCGATCTCGACCGACACCGGAAAAAGCGCCGCCGCGCTCCTCGAAATGCGCGCCTTCCGACGTAAATACCTTGCCGGCGAGGCCCGCTTTTGCCGCGATGACTTGTCTATGAAAAACGGCGCGAT
>VBDA01000498.1 GCA_005883655.1 Betaproteobacteria bacterium
GGGATTGAAGGACATCGATATACGTGTATTTGATGCGAAACGTATGGCTCGACGGCGTGTCGAAATCATAGTGAAGATGCCTATGTCCAGTTCACTACATAAGGCATGATGCTTATGATATGCTTTTGGGCACTTTAGAAACCCAATCTGCCGCAATGCGCGAGTCGGCGATGGTCGCTATCGAAGAAGCACGGCGCAATCGTTTGCTGGCGGCGCTTCCTCCCGCCGAGCTGGCTAGCCTCGCCCGGCAAATGAGCATGGAGAGCCTCAGGCTGGGCGACTCCATTTACGAGTCGGGTGCACCGCTGAAGCAGGTGTTCTTCCCGACCACCAGTGTCATCTCCCTGCTCTATGTGATGCTCGACGGCTCTTCGGCGGAGATCGCCGTCGTCGGTTTCGAGGGTGTGGTCGGTGTGTCGCTGTTCATGGGCGGGAACACGACCCCCAGCCGCGCGGTCGTTCAAAGCGCGGGTGAATCGCTGGTGTTGAGCGCCAAGCAGGTTCACGACGAATTTGGCCGGGGCGGGCCACTGCATGGGCTGCTCTTGCGGTACACGCAGGCGCTGATTACCCAAATGGCGCAAACCGCGGTGTGCAACCGCCACCACACCGTCGATCAGCAACTGTGCCGGTGGCTACTGCTCAGCCTCGATCGTCTGCCGTCGAACGAGCTTTTGATGACGCAGCAGCTCATTGCCGACATGCTAGGTGTTTCGCGCGGCGGCGTCACCGAAGCGGCCGGCAAGCTGCAGGCGTCGGGAATCATCAACTACGCCCGCGGCCGCATCACAGTCCTCGACCGGGAGGCCCTCGAGGACGCGGTCTGCGAGTGCTACGACGTGGTAAGAAAAGAGTACGACCGGCTGCTTTCCGCCATCGCGTAGAGGAAGGGCCGGCCAGCGCATGCGCCGGCCGGCGTATACTCGAATTACCTGTCTATCCTTCGACATAGGCGGAGCCTCTCAGCTCCATTCGTGCCGTCTGCGAGCGACGCGACGGCGACGAGGAGCATCAGATGGCCGCTACCAGTCCTGGCTCGCAGAATCGGCTGCTTCGCGAGTTGTCGCGCGAGGACTATCGCAGCCTCGCACCTCATCTACAGCACGTTGCCTTGTCGCTCCACGATGTGCTGGTCGAGCGAAACAAGACGAACCATCATGTTTATTTTCCGCTCGCGGGCCTGATCGGGGTTCACACGATCTTCGCCGATCACGTAAGCCTCGACATGGTCGGCAAAGAAGGAATGGTAGGAATTTTTATCGCGGCGGGCGTCAAGACTCCGCACGCGCGCATTGCGGTGCAAGGCAGCGGCTCGGCAATGCGTGTCGCAGCGGCGCAATTTCGGATCCTCGCCGATCGAAGCGGCACGCTCCAGCGACACATGCATCGCTACACCTGCCTGATGCTGAAGCACTCCGCACAGACATCGCGGTGCAATGGTTTGCATACGGTCGAAGCGCGTCTCGCTCGCTGCCTGTTGGAAACCAGCGACCGCGGCGGGTCGCGTGAGCTGCGGGTGACGCACGAGCTGCTGGCCGCGGCAATTGCGGCGCGAAGAAGCAATGTGACAGTGGCGGCGAATGCACTGCGCTTTCGCAACCTGATCGACTATACGCGAGCACGCCTGACCATCATCGACCGGCAAGGACTGATCAAAGTGGCCTGCGGTTGCTATGGCGCCAACGCGACAGAAAAAGAAAAATAGAGCTCCGCGTCGCGAAAGGTGGCAGATTTTCTACAACGCAATGCTAGTGCACTGGGCCCGGCTACAATCTTATGTTGCGCAAGCGCAAGGCATTGGCGATGACCGAGACCGAGCTCAGTGACATCGCCGCACTGGCGATCATGGGCGACAAAAGCAACCCGAGCACTGGATACATCACCCCCGCTGCGATCGGGATCCCAATAGAGTTGTAGACAAAGGCGAGGAAAAGATTCTCGCGGATGTTTTTCATCGTCCTTCTGGACAGAGCCCGCGCCTTGGCGATACCGCGCAGGTCGCCTTTCACCAACACGATGCGGGCGCTTTGCATCGCAATGTCGGTGCCGGTGCCCATTGCGATACCGACGTGAGCCAAGGCAAGGGCGGGGGCATCGTTGATCCCATCGCCAGCCATGGCGACGATGCGTCCCTCGTCTTGCAGCGCCTTGACGATACGGTGCTTGTCCTGCGGGAGAATTTCCGCCTCGATCCGTTCGATCCCGAGCTCGCGGGCGACGGCGGCTGCGGTCACTCGGTTGTCCCCGGTTAGCATCACCACAACGATGCCGTCCGCCGTGAGGATGCCGAGCGCTTCGCGCGTGGTGACCTTGATCGGATCCTTGACGCCGATGAGACCTGCCATGCGACCGTTCACGGCGACCAGCATCACAGTCTGACCGTCGCGTCGCAGCTCTTCGCTACGGGCAGCAACGCCCGAGGCGTCGACCGACTGCTCCTCCATCAGTCCCGCGCTGCCGGCGAGGATATTGCGTCCATCGACTATTCCCTGCACGCCCTTTCCGGTGATGGAATGGAAACTTTGGACGTCGCCGAGGGCAAGCTTGCGCTCGGCCGCGCCCCGGACGATGGCGGCAGCGAGCGGGTGTTCACTGACCCTCTCGACGCTGGCGGCGAAACGCAACAGCTCATC
>VBDA01000499.1 GCA_005883655.1 Betaproteobacteria bacterium
GTCACTGGTGACGATAGGCTGCGCGCGGCGTCGCCACCCTTGGCCCACGAAAGGCCGGCCTCGAGTTCGGGCCAGCCCGGTGCGGGAAGATCGGCGGGCGTGGCGACGGAAGGGCGATAGGGCACAACCGCGGGCCGATCGTCTTGTGCCCACGCAACGGTGCTGCCTCCGAAACAAACGACGGCGGCCACGAGGGCAAGTCTGCACTTGCGCAGTCGCGATGTCATGCTGCGTGTCGGTGTGCGGAGCTGATCGAGGCGCATGCTGTTTCCGGGACGCAACGTTCGCAATTTAACCACGCGGCGCTGGCCGCGGGGATAAACGCATAAGTCTTTCAATACGTGACTTAAAGCGCGCACTTGTAGTGCGCACGCGCACTGGATAGGTGCCTCAAGCCGCGTCGTGAAAAATGATACCGGCGGCGTGGCGGTGGCCGGAGCGAACACGGCTGACTCCATGCCTCAGGTTCACGCGGTACACGCCACGCGTGCCCCGCACCGGGCGGTGATGGACTGCGATCACCGCAGCGTCGCCCTCACGCAATGGCAGCACGAGCGGTCGCGACTGCATCCGCGGACGCTGCTCGGTCATCACGAACTCGCCACCTTCGAAATCGCGGCCCGGCTCCGACAGCAGTACCACCACCTGCAGCGGGAAAACATGCTCGCCGTACAGGTCCTGGTGCAGGCAGTTGTAATCATCGGCACCGTACTGTAGCAGCAACGGCGTCGGGCGCTGCTGGCCGGCAGCATGGCAGCGTGAGATAAACTCGGCGTGCTCGTCCGGGAACCGAACCGCGGTACTCATCGCCTCGTACCAGCGGTTGGCGATCGGGGCCAATTGCCGGTAGATGGCCTCGCGCAGCGACGCAACCAGTTCCGGCAGCGGGTAGCAGAAATACTTGTACTCGCCGCGTCCGAAACCATGCCGTGCCATGACCACGCGGCTGCGAAACGGCTCATCGCGCGGGTACAGCGCCGCGAGCGCCCGGCATTCGGCCGGCCTGATCAGACGGTCGATCAGCGCTGCTCCCTGCGCATCGAGGTCGGCGCCAATCTGACTCCAGTCGACAGCCGCGATTCGCGCGCAATGGTCGTGCGCCAGTGCAGCCGGGTCGAAGTTTTTGTCGCGTGCGTTCATGCCGCCTCGCGTGCGAGCAAGGTGCGCTTTCGCTCGATGCCCCAGCGATAGCCCGACAGCGAGCCGTCTCTTCGCACCACGCGGTGGCAGGGGATGGCCACCGCCAGTGCATTGGCGCCGCAGGCCTGCGCGACCGCGCGCACGGACTTCGGCGCGCCGATGCGCCCGGCAATTTCGGCATAGCTCGCGGTCTGGCCGGCGGGAATGTCGCGAAGCGCCTTCCAGACGCGCTGCTGGAAGGACGTGCCACGAACATCGAGGGGCAGGCTCAGGCCGAGCCCAGGCGCTTCCACAAAACCCACCACTGTAGCGACAAGTTGCTCGAACTCGGCATCGCCACCGATCAGTTTTGCTCGCGGGAATCGGTCCTGAAGATCGTGTGCGAGTCGATCGGGCTCGTCGCCCAGCAGGATGGCACAGACGCCGCGATCGCTTTGCGCAACGAGGATCGATCCGAGCGAGCATTCGCCGATGGCGAAGCGAATTTCGGTATTGGGGGCACCGGCACGGTACGTGGTCGGTGTCATCCCGAGTACCTCATTCGATTCCCCGTAGAAGCGGCCATTCGAGTTGTAGCCAGCGTCATAGATGGCTTCGGTCACCGTTTCGCTGCGGTCGAGTTCGCGCCGGACGCGCTTAGCCCGATGTGCCGCGGCGTAGTCCTTGGGGCTGAGGCCCGTGATGTCCTTGAAGATTCGGTGAAGGTGATACACGCTCATCGCAGCATGCCTTGCCAATTTATCAAGGGTCGGCGGAGACTCGGCGCCTTCGATGAAGCGACACAACTCAGCGATCTTGGCCACGCGTTGATCCGTCAACGAAGCCTGATCCGGTTTGCATCGCTTGCATGGACGAAAACCTGCCCGTTCGGCGTCGGCCGTGGAGAGATGGAACGCAACATTTTCCGGCCGGGCCACGCGGGCCCCGCAGGAGGGGCGGCAATACACCCCGGTCGTCTTCACGGAGTAGAAAAATTTGCCGTCTCCAGCGGGATCGCGGGCAACTACGGCGGCCCAACGCGGGTCATTCATCGTCACTGCCACGAGCGGTTCGTTCTTGTTGATCCTGTTCATTGGCAGCCTTTCAGTTCAGTTCATGATCGGTAACTGAAATATAGCGACTGCGAGCGGCTCGGGCACTCCGGGGCTTGCTTTTGAATTCGATTTTTCCGATTCTCGTCAGTCGGTGCTCGGCTTGCGGCGCCAATTCTCACTGACAATATGCGTGGCCCCCATGATGGACCGGCGCGATTCACGCGCAATGTCAGGCACTTGCCAAGTAGCGTGTGCAAATCGTGTGCACGCGGCCGCTTTATCACCGTAAGCCTGCGCGATCTCCGCTATGAAGAAGTGTGGGGTTCGACTTCGCCCCGCCGTAGTCTAGAGGTCAAGAACGCTCAATGATGCCGACTCATTGCCCCACCGCGAAAAGGATGGCGTTGTTGATCG
>VBDA01000500.1:0-2746 GCA_005883655.1 Betaproteobacteria bacterium
TGCGTGACCACCCCGAGAAAGACGTTGTGACAGATCTTGACGATGCGCGCGAGCTCGCCCTCCCCGACATAGCTTGCCGCGGGAGCGATCATCCTGAGGTACGGCAACGCCGCGTCGTAGGCCGCCTTCGGCCCGGAGCAGACGAACGAAAGCTTGCCTGCCTTGATCACTTTCGCGTTTCCCGACACGGGCGCCGCAAGCAGCTCGACGCCGCGCTCGTTCAACAGGGCGCGCAACTCGGCCGAGCCTTCGAGCGAAATCGACGAGCATTCGACGACCATGCGTGGCAGTTTTCCTTTGCCCGACAGGAGCCCCTTCGGACCGGCGACGACTTGCCTGACGTCATCCCAGGTCGACACCATGCAAAAGACGATGTCGCACGCGGCAAGGTCGGCCAGCGACGTCGCGATTTTCGCGCCGTGGCGGGTCAAGGGCTCGGCTTTGGCACCCGTGCGGTTCCAAACCGTGACGTCGCCGCCACCTTGGGCGAGCCGCGCCGCCATTTCGTAGCCCATTCGGCCGGTGCCGATCCAGCCCAGTTTCAAATTTTGCTCTGTGGTCACTAATGCTCTCTTTGATCTCTGCGCTCAGTAGGCTTCAGCATGCTTCAGTAGGCTTCAGTAGGCATTGGCAATCGGCAACTCTTCCGCCGGATACAGGGAAATGATCTTCGGGCCGGAAGGCGTGAGAATGACCTCCTCCTCGATGCGCGCCGCGGAGATGCCGTCGCTTGCCGGGCAATAGGTTTCCACCGCGAAGACCATCCCGGCCTTGAGCTCGATCGGCTCCTTGAGCGAGCTCAAGCGCGAGATGAGCGGCCGCTCGTGCAGCCCGAGACCCAGGCCGTGGCAGAAGTTGAGACCGAAGGCCTCCATCTCGCTCGCAAATCCGATGTCCTTCGCCGTCGGCAGCGAGCGTGCGATTTTGTCGGTGCCGACACCCGGCTTCAGCAGGTCGATGGTGCGATCCATCCATTCGCGCGCCTTGCGATACGCGGTGCGCTGCGATGCCGTCGCGCGGCCGACGTTGAAGGTGCGGTAGTAGCAGGTGCGATAGCCCATGAACGACTGGATGATGTCGAAAAACGCCTGATCGCCGGGACGAATCAGGCGGTCGGTGAAGTTGTGCGGATGTGGGTTGCAGCGCTCGCCGGAGATGGCGTTGATCGCCTCCACACAGTCAGATCCCATGCCATAAAGGCGCCCGGTGGCCAGCGCGACGATCTCGCTTTCCTTCACTCCGGGTTTCAGCGCCTCGGCAATGTCCTGATATACGCCGTCGACCATCGCCGCGGCCATGTTGAGCACCGTCAGCTCGTCGATGTTCTTGACCTCCCGCGCCGCGAGCAGCGTTTGCTGCCCGTCGCGGACTTCCACGCCCAGCTTCTGCAGCTCGAAGAGCATCGGCGGCTCGACGACGTCGAGACCGAGGGGCATGTTGCCGACACCCTCGGCGTCGAGTATCGACTTGATCTCGCGCGCGGCGTCGCGGAACAGCGTGATGTCGCCGCCGACCGCGCCGCGCAAGCCGAGCAGACCGGCGCGGCAATGGTCGTGCGCGAGCCACGGCGCGTGCAGGCGATGATGCTTGGCAGCCGAGCCGAAATCCCAGATGTACGGATCACCGTTACCGGTGAGCAGCGAATAGCGCGTCAGCTTGTCGCGCGCCCATTCGCCGATGACGGTGCTGGTGGTATAGCGGATGTTGTGCTGATCGAACGAGAGCAGCGCGCCCAAGCCCGAATTCGCCAGCGCGGCGCGCGTTCGCGCAAGACGGTAATCGTGCAATCGCCTGAAGTTGATGCGTTCCTCGAAATCGACCTGGCTATGCCCGGGCGATTGCAGCGGGCGGTCCCAGCGGTGATCAGGGTCGATGTCGTCCGGACGGACGATCTTCGGCTCCCGTGTTTTTCGCGCCATGCGCTGCCTTTCACCGCTCAGGGTTTGCCGAGCGCTTTTTCACGATAGGAAAGGTCGACGTATTTCATCGGATCAGTCAGAGTCTTAGGCGGCGAGCCGAACTTGCCGCGCAGGCGCAGCACCGTGCGCATGCCCGCGAGGTCGGGCGCGAGATCGCGCGAGAGCCCGCCTTTATCACCGAGCAGCAGATCGTAGGATTGTTTCGCAAGCACAGGGGTCATGTCGCGAACGTTGGCGATCAGGATCGCTTCGACGATCTCGCGGTTGGCACGGTCGTACAGCCAATGCGTTGCGGCAAAATAAGCGCGAATGAATCCGACCAATGCGGTTTCGTGCTCGCGAGCCCAGCTTCTGCGTGCGGCGCCCACCGTGCCCTGATACGCGCCGAGAGCATCCGCGCTGGCGAGCAGATTGAAGCCACGGTTTTGCGCCAGCAATTCGAATGGCGTGCGAAGTAGCGTCGCATCGTGCTTGCCCGCGATCAGCTCGCGGTACCGATTCGCGGTGCCGCCAGCGCGCACGAAATTCACGTCGGTTTCGGCAAGCGCGTTGCTGGCGACAAGCTCGCGCGCCACAAAAGCAAAGCCGGTCGTCATCGCGTCCACCGACAGCGTCTTGCCCTTCAAGTCTTCGAAGCGCTTTACTGCCGGCGCGGCGACGATCGCCAGGAAGCCACCGTCTCCACCGATGAATGCGAAGAGATCCGGATTGTCGGGGATCTTCGCCTCGCCCTGTCCTTCCTGGTAGGCGACGACGTTGTCGAAACCGGCGAATGCGATGTCGGCCCGGCCCTCGAGCACGGCAGTGACCAGGAATACCGACGTCGG
>VBDA01000500.1:2755-3467 GCA_005883655.1 Betaproteobacteria bacterium
AGCTGCACGGCCAAGGCCTGCGCCTCGAAGAAGCCCTGACGGTGCGCCGCCCAGAGCGGAAGGTTCCACCCGCCGTCGAAGGTGATGACGCGAAGCGTTGTAGGCGTCTGCGACTGCGTCAACGCCTGTGCCTGTGCCTGCGACTGGAACGCCGATGCGATGACGCAGGCGAAAATAAAGCGTCCGATGATGCGCACTATCACGTCACACCTCCTGCTCTCAACGCTCGTTGCTCAGATGTGCAATCTCGTCTCTGGCAGCGACAATAACCGATGTCCATGCCGCTGTAAAAGCCGGTTTGCGGCTCCGCCCGGCATCGCATCGACTACCGAGCGAATTCTGACTAGGGGGCCCTAGGACAGCTGAGGCCTGTTACCGGAAGGAGAGGACGGCTCTCGCAGCAGCAGCCAGGCAAGTGTGCATCCCAGCAACACACCGGCAAGGACATGCTTGACGTTATGGCCGGAAACAAACATGCCTGTCGCGGAGTAAATCTCGTTGTCCAGGCGTTCCGCCACGGTCATGGCGATATCGAGCGCAAGCGCCGCCCACAGCCAAGGCGCGCCCGAATGTCGCCCGCGGCGCAGCAGCAGCAGACAGGCGATGGCGACGCCGGTTCCGATGCGCACGACCAGATACAGGCGGAGGTCATCGGCGCCCTGCCAGCGGGTCCATGCCCACCACAGGACGCTGGCCGCGCCCAGCGCCGCAA
>VBDA01000501.1:0-2383 GCA_005883655.1 Betaproteobacteria bacterium
GTTCCTGCAACTGGCGATCGCTCACTGTCATCCGGCTGCGTTGGCGGACATACTCAGCCCACGATGAAATGATGTAGCGCTCCACAAAGCAGTCTTGCTCAGCGATATCGCGGAACACACGCCAGTCGTCTGCACCGTTGCGCCTACGCGTCCGCTCGATGGCGTGAATTGCACGCAAAAAGGCCGCCACGTTCTCCGGAGCGATCCGGTATTCCACCTGAATCAATACCGGTCCGTCGTCAGGCAGCGGCGGCACCGCAAGGCCTAGGTCCGGCAGTTGTGCGCCCGGCGTCACGTCCGCATCGTTGCCCAGACGCACGCGAACCCGGCGATTGAGAATCAGCAGCAGCGACATCACAGCGGCTGACGCGGCAAGTGCGACACCGATCCCGAACAGCGACGCCAGCGATCCCCACGCCGCGCTTCCTAGTGCAAGGCTTGCCTGCATGGCGACCAGATTCATAGCGACCGCGCGCGCTCGGACCCAGGCCGGTGCCGCGCTTTGGGTCCCGGCCGACAGACTGGCGAGTACACCGACCCACGCTGCGCCGGCGCCGACCATGCCCACCAGCGCGACCGCCGTCAGGGCGGTGGATGCGATCAACAAAGTGGCGCCCACCCATAGAAGGATGGCCGCGCTAACGACGGTGTTGAGCGATACGCGCTGAAGCTGTCGAGGGATCGTCAAGGCGCCGGCAATGGCTCCCACGCCGAAGCCCCCGGAAAGAAGGCCGAAGCCACCCGCGCCGAGCGAGAGCTGGTCGCGCGCGATCACCGGCAGCAGAGCCCACAGCGCGCTCGCGCAGACACTGAAACTCAGGTTGCGGATAATCAACGCCCGCATCAGCGGTGAATGTCTGGCATAGCGCAGGCCGCTTCGAACGCCGGAGAACAATGTCTCGGGAACGCCGGGGAGAGCAGGCGTGTTTTTTTTCCATCCCTTTAGCGCGACGATCGTGACCACGAAAAAACACGCGCTCGCAATCGAGGCGCTACCAGTGCCTATCCATGCTGCGATCGCCCCCGCCAGCGCGGGACCCACGGCGCGGGCCAGGTTGAACGCGACCGCGCCAAGTGCAACGGCACGCGGCAAGTCCTGGCGCGATACGAGATCGTTGATGCTCGCTTGCTGCGCGGGAAGGTAGAAAGTGAAGGCCGTACCGATGAGAAAGGTCAGCGCCAGAAGCGTCAGCGGACCAATCCATCCGATCAGCGTGGCAATGCCCAGGCTGACTGTCGCGGCGAAGAGCACCCCCTGAGTCATCAGAACCACCCGCCGCCGATCGACAATGTCGGCCAGCGACCCGGACAGAAGCCCGAACAGCAGCGAAGGGGCGGTGCTTGCCGTTTGCACCAGAGCGACCATGAACGCCGACGGAGTCAACGTCGCCATCAGCCATGCGGCCACCGTGGCTTGCATTGTGTAGCCCAATGCAGCGGCGATCGATCCAGCATAAAAAAGCCGGAAGTTACCGTGGCGCAGCGGGGAAGCCCGAAATACTTCGGCTATCAGTGAGGCGGTGCGCGCAGACACATCCAAAGTCTAGCGCGCCCGTGTCGTGGGTCCCAAACCGCTCACCTAAACGAACGATCGTTCGCTAAACCTCTAGCGCCTCGCCGCTGCTGATCTTATCAAGTATGTTTCGGCTAAAAACCGCACAACCACTGTTACGGCGTGCCGCATCGGAGGACACGGCAATGAGCAAGATCGAGTCGGTATCCGTCTGCGTCGCCCGCGTTCCACTCGACCGAGTCACGTCATTCGCGACCCGCACGGTGACCGCGCGCGACTACTGTCTGGTCAAAGTCAGATCGACCCAGGGTGTGGAGGGCATCGGGTTTTGCTATGTCGGCAGTGCGGGTGGACGTATCGCACAAATCGCGGTGGAAGAACTCCTCGCGCCCAAGCTCATCGGACACGACCCGCTCCGCGTGGAGGGATTGTGGCAGGAGATGTATTCGGAATCGCTGCTGCATGGGCGGGCCGGCAGCGTCATGCGCGCGCTCAGCATTCTAGATACGGCAATCTGGGACCTGAATGCGCGCAGTGCGAAGCTGCCGCTGTATCAGCATCTGGGCAGCGTCACCGATGACAAGGTTCCTGCTTACGCCAGCGGAGGCTACTATCTGGACGGCAAGACCCCAAAAAAACTCGGCGAGGAGATGGCCTCGTACGTCGCGGCCGGATTCCAGGCCGTCAAAATGAAAGTCGGGCGTTTGTCGCCGGCGCAGGAAGAGGCGCGGATCAAGGCGGTGCGGGAGGCCATCGGACCGGATGTGATCCTGATGCTGGACGCCAACAACGCGTGGCTCGATCTACCGACCGCGATGCGCTACATGGAGCGATACGAACCATATCAGCCATACTGGATCGAGGAGCCGT
>VBDA01000501.1:2443-2904 GCA_005883655.1 Betaproteobacteria bacterium
CTGGTATCACAAGGAACTTCTCGACAAGGGGGCTGCCGAAATTCTTCAGACCGACGCCCTGGTTTGCGGCGGCATCTCGGAGTGGCGGCGCATTGCCGCGACCGCCGCGAGTTACGGGGTGACGATGTGCCCCCACTGGTTTCACGATCTGCACGCGCACCTGGTCGCATCGACAGCGAACGCGCGATATGTAGAATTCTTCATCGACGATCAGGTGCTCAATTTCCGGCGCTTGATCGACACCCAGCTTAAGCACAAGGATGGGTATCTGTCGCTTCCCAAGACGCCGGGACTGGGGTTCGATTTCGATGAAAAGGCGGTCAAGCGATACGCGCTGGCCCCGGCCAAGCCATGGACGGTCATGAGGTAATATCCGCAGCGGCCCGGAGCGCATACTTTTGCGATTCGGTAGCCAAGGCTACGGCGGGAGAGGACGCCCTCCGGTCGCGGCGCGCGGCTCC
>VBDA01000501.1:3056-3276 GCA_005883655.1 Betaproteobacteria bacterium
CGGGACCAATTCCGAGGCGAACTCTCTTTCCCAAAACGAACGTATCGATCTGCTCGAACAGCTGGTTGAAGCAGGAATCGACCCGCGGCGACTCATGCCGGGAACCGGATGCTGCTCACTACCCGAGACGGTTCGTCTCACGTCCCACGCCGTGAAGCTCGGCTGCGCCGGCGTCCTGATGCTTCCACCCTTCTATTACAAAGGCGTCGGGGACGAAGGT
>VBDA01000502.1:0-1149 GCA_005883655.1 Betaproteobacteria bacterium
AGAGAACATCGACCCACTGGGCTCGATGGGCCTGCTCCGCTTCAATTTCATGTATCCGCCATTCAACAACCAGAAGATGCGCCAGGCGATCCTCTACGCCATCGATCAGAACGACTACGTGCTGGGCATCGCCGGCGACGTAAAGAACGGACATCCCTGCTACTCGTATTTCACCTGCGGCACCCCGCTCGCGAGCGAAGTGGGCGCCGAGCCGCTCAAGGGGAAGCGAGACTTCGAAAAAGCGAAGCAGCTCATCAAGGAGGCGGGCTACAAGGGCGAGAAGATCGTCATCATCTCGGCCACCGATCAGCCGATCGTTCACTCGCAATCACTGCTTACCGCGGAGACGTTGCGCAAGCTCGGTCTCAACGTCGACTTGCAGGCGGGCGACTGGGGCACGCTGATCACGCGACGCACGTCGAAGGAGCCGGTCGACAAAGGGGGCTGGTCGATCTTCCACACCTGGCTCGTCGGCCCCGATGTGACCTCGCCCGCGGTCAATTTCGCCGTTCGCGGCTCGGGTCAGAAAGCGTGGTTCGGCTGGCCGGAGGATGCGAAGATCGAAGAGTTGCGAGACGCGTGGTTTGCGGCGACCGACCCTGCCGGCTCGAAAAAGGCCGCTGATGCGGTCCAGGCTCGGGCGTTCGAATTCGTTCCGTATGTTCCAACCGCGCAGTTCATTCTTCCCACCGCCTATCGAACGAACCTCAATGGCGTCATCATCGCGCCGATCACGCTCATGTGGAACGTCGAGAAGACCTAGGCGGCGGATGACTGCGTACATCATCCGCCGCCTGTTCTCCACCATCGTGGTCATGGCGGTAGTCGCGTTTGTCGTCTTTTCACTTCTGTATCTCACACCCGGCGATCCGGCGGCGGTCATCGCCGGAGACATCGCGACCGATGAGGACATCCGCCTCATTCATGCCCGCCTGGGCCTGGATGAGCCCTTCCTGGTTCAGTTCGGCCGATGGGTATGGGCGCTGGTGCACGGTGATCTGGGCACCTCGATCTTCACCAACCTTCCGGTGACGCAATTGATCGGGCAGCGTATCGAACCGACGGTGGCGCTGACCCTTTGCACGCTTACGGTGGCGATCCTGTTGGCGGTCCCGCTGGGTGTCGTCGCTGCCGCAAAGGCAGGCACCT
>VBDA01000502.1:1213-3296 GCA_005883655.1 Betaproteobacteria bacterium
AGCTCGACTGGCTGCCGGTGCAGGGTTACCGCAATCTCCGCGACGGAGTGTGGGAGTGGCTGCGTCACTTGATCCTGCCAAGCATTGCGCTGGGGACGGTTTACGTCGCCTTGATTGCCCGCATGACGCGCGCCAGTATGCTCGATGTGCTCTCGCAGGACTACATCCGCACGGCGGCGGCGAAGGGACTGGCACCCGACCAGGTGCTGATCGGCCATGCGCTCAAGAATGCGGCGATTCCCATCATGACCATCATTGGCATGGGCATCGCGCTGCTGATCAGCGGCGCGATCGTGACCGAAACCGTATTCGCGCTGCCGGGAATCGGGCGGCTGACGGTCGACGCGATCCTGCGCCGCGACTATCCCATCATTCAGGGCGTGATTCTTATTTTTTCCGCGGTCTATGTGCTGGTCAATCTGCTGGTCGACCTGTCGTACGTTTTTTTCGATCCGCGCATACGTTATTGATATGAGCGCAACGGCTCTTGTCACGCCATCGATCGCTGCGCCCAAGTCGGTGTCGCCGACTTGGCACCGCTTCCGCGACGCGTTCAGGCGCCACCCGACGGCGCTCATCGGCGGCGTCATCCTGATCTGCATGGTTGCCATCGCGATCTTCGCGCCGTGGCTCGGGACCATCGACCCGCAGGCTGTCGCGCCAATCAAGCGCCTGAAGCCACCGTCGGCTGACTTCTGGTTCGGCACCGACATGCTCGGTCGCGATGTCTACAGCCGCGTACTATATGGGGCGCGGGTGTCGCTGATCGTCGGCCTTGCGGTCGCGATGTTCTCGACCGTTCTTGGAATAGCGATCGGACTGGTGACCGGCTATGTCCGCGTCCTGGACGCCGTCGTGATGCGCGTGATGGATGGGCTGATGTCGATCCCCTCGGTGCTGCTCGCCATCGCTTTGATGGCGCTTACCAAGGCCAGCGTGGGCAACGTCATTGCGGCGATCACGCTCGCCGAGGTGCCGCGCGTCGTGCGGCTCGTCCGCAGCCTCGTGTTGACGCTGCGCGAGCAGCCCTACGTCGAAGCCGCCATCGCGGCTGGCACGACCTTGCCACGGATTCTGATGCGCCACATCCTGCCCAATATCGTCGCACCATTGCTCGTCCAGGGAACCTATGTCTGTGGTTCGGCCATGATCACCGAGGCGATACTTTCGTTTATCGGCGCCGGAACGCCGCCGAATATTCCCAGCTGGGGCAATATCATGGCCGAAGGCAGAAGCCTGATTCAGATCGCGGGCTACCTCATCCTGTTTCCCGGCATCTGCTTGTCCCTGACAGTGCTCGCGGTGAACCTGCTCGGCGACGGCATGCGCGATGCGCTCGACCCGCGGCTGGCTCGGCGCATGTGAAGCGATGAAAACGGCGTATATACCGACTTCCGCGCTGCTCGATGTCAAGGGATTGAAGACCTATTTTTTCACCCGCGATGGTGTGGTGCGCGCCGTCGACGGCATTTCCTTTTCGGTCGCGCGCGGGGAGACGCTTGCCATCGTCGGCGAGTCCGGTTGCGGCAAAAGCGTCACCTCGCTTTCGATTCTGCGCCTGATCGCATCGCCACCCGGACGAACCGTCGAGGGGAGCGTCGTGTTCGAAGGGCGCGATCTGCTCGAGTTGTCGGAAGCGGAGATGCGGAAGGTTCGCGGCGATGCCATTTCCATGGTTTTCCAGGAGCCGATGACCTCGCTCAATCCGGTACTGACCGTTGGCCGGCAGATCGCTGAAGTGCTGATGCTGCACCGCGGCCTCCCGCGCGAAGACGCCATGCTAAGCGCGATCGAGATGCTGAGACTGGTCAAGATCCCGGAACCGGAACGCCGCGTGGCGGAGTATCCGCATCAGCTTTCGGGAGGCATGCGGCAGCGGGTGATGATCGCGATGGCACTTGCCTGCGAGCCGCGGCTGTTGATTGCCGACGAGCCGACCACGGCGCTCGATGTCACCATACAGGCGCAGATCCTCGACCTGATGCGGGAGCTTAAAGCCAGGACGGGCGCTGCCATTATGCTGATCACCCACGATCTCGGAGTGGTGGCGGAAATGGCGCAGCGCGTGGTGGTGATGTACGCG
>VBDA01000503.1:0-3164 GCA_005883655.1 Betaproteobacteria bacterium
CGATCGATTCCAATGCGGCGCGAGCAATGTGCGCCGCCGACGACCCGCGCGTCAGTCCGAAGATGGAGCCACGAGCGTATGGGTCCCAATGCGGCGCGCCGAGGCCCGCGAACGCCGGCACCAGATATACGCCGTCACTGTCCGCGACGCTCGCCGCCAGCGCTTCGACGTCGACCGCCGCGCGGATGATCTTCAATCCGTCACGCAACCACTGCACGACGGCGCCTCCGATGAATACGCTCCCCTCGAGCGCGTAGTCGGTCCCACTGGAGCGCCGCCACGCCACGGTGGACACCAGCTTGTTCTTTGACTCGACGATTTCGTGGCCGGTGTTGAGCAACAGGAAGCAGCCCGTTCCATACGTGTTTTTCGCCAGCCCGGGCGCGAGGCAAGCTTGCCCGAACAGCGCCGCCTGCTGGTCTCCCGCGATGCCGGCGATGGGCACGGTCGCATCGCCGACCCTGCATTCGGCGCAGATGCCAGACGAAAAGACGACGGTGGGCAACACCGCGCGCGGAACGTCGAGCAACGCGAGCAACTCCTCATCCCACTCGCCGGTGTGAATGTTGAACAGCAAGGTACGGCTCGCGTTCGAAGCATCGGTGACATGAGTCGCGCCGCGCGACAGATTCCAGATCAGCCAGGAATCGACCGTTCCGAATGCGAGCTCTCCGCGTTGCGCGCGTTCTCTCGCGCCGTCGACGTGGTCGAGGAGCCATTTGAGCTTCGTGCCCGAAAAGTAGGCATCGAGAACGAGTCCCGTCTTACGCGTGAACAAGTCGGCGTGCCCTGCTGCACGCAGCGCGTCGCAGATATCGGCGGTGCGGCGGTCCTGCCAAACGATCGCGCGGGCGACCGGCTTTCCCGTGGCGCGTTCCCACAGCACAGTCGTCTCGCGCTGATTGGTGATCCCGATCGCAGCCAGCTCGCCACCGGAGATTGCCGCCTTGGCCAGCGCTTCGCCCATGACAGCCGACTGGGTCGTCCAGATTTCATTCGCGTCATGCTCGACCCAGCCCGGTCGAGGAAAATGCTGCGCGAACTCGCGCTGCGCAAGCGCCCGGATGCTTCCAGAGCGATCGAACACAATCGCGCGAGAGCTGGTAGTCCCTTGGTCCAAGGCAAGCACAAATGCCATCGACATGCCTTTCTAGCGCCGCAATCGTTGTCGGACGCGCATCTGCCGCGTAAAATGAGGTTTGCCGGGTCGCCGTATTCTATCCGGCGCGCCCTTACCGCACACCTGCCTCTCAACTATCCATGCCGCTCGCGATTTCTCCGGTCGTTCGCACCCGCCTACACACGCGACGGGTTACCTACGAAGGCTTCCAGCGCGACGATGGGCTGTTCGACATCGAAGGGCATCTTACCGATGTCAAGGATCAGGACTTCCCTTTGCTGACGGGCCTGCGCACCGCGGGTGAAGCCATCCACGACATGTGGGTTCGGGTGACAGTCGGGAGCGATTACGTGATCCGTGCCATCGAGGTGAAGACGGACGAGATGCCTTACCCCGGCGCCTGCGATGAAATCACGCCAGCGTATTCTGCCCTCGTCGGCATCAGCCTGCTGCACGGTTTTCGCAAATCGCTTTTCGCCGCGATGGGCGGCGTGCGCGGATGCAGCCACATTACGGAGCTGCTGGCGCAGGCGCCGACCGCGGCGGTCCAGACTTTCGCCGGATTGAGGCACGAGATGCAAGACGACGCCAAGCCGTTCCAGCTCGACCGCTGCCACGCGCTCGAGACCAGCAGCGACACCGTGCGGCGATACTATGCGCGGTGGTACCGCGGCGCGGCATAGCGCGATGGCAGAGGCGGCGGAGAAGGTGGTCGCTGCGGCAAGGAGTATTAGGTAGGCAGAATCCAGTGGTGGGATGACGGCGCGCGGGAACGACGGCAACTAGGAATCGAATGAGCATTCTGGTCAACAAGAATACCAAGGTGATCACGCAGGGAATCATCGTCGCCGGGGTCAATCCGAAAAAGCCAGGCGAGGACTTCGAGGGCATTCCGATTTATGCGACGGTACGCGAAGCTAAGCAGGCCACCGGCGCGACCGTCAGCGTCATCTATGTACCACCTCCGTTTGCGGCGGCAGCGATCGACGAAGCCGTCGACGCGGAGCTCGATCTGGTGATCTGCATCACCGAGGGTATCCCGGTCCGCGACATGATTCGCTCGCGTTACCGCATGCAGGGCAGGAAGACGCTGCTGCTCGGGCCTAACTGCCCCGGCGTCATCACGCCAGACGAGATCAAGATCGGCATCATGCCCGGCCACATTCATCGCAAAGGGAGCATAGGCGTGATATCGCGATCGGGGACCTTGACCTACGAGGCCGTTGCACAATTGACCGAGCTCGACTTGGGACAGTCGACGGCGGTAGGCATCGGCGGCGATCCGGTCAACGGGCTCAAGCATCTCGACGTGCTGAAGCTCTTCAACGACGATCCGGAAACGGACGCGGTCATCATGATCGGCGAGATCGGTGGCACCGACGAGGAAGTTGCGGCGGCATGGGTCAAGGATCACATGAAGAAACCGGTGGTCGGCTTCATCGCCGGGGTCACCGCGCCGCCGGGCAAGCGCATGGGACACGCCGGTGCCATCATCTCCGGTGGCAAGGGAACGGCGCAGGAAAAACTGTCGGTGATGGAAGCGTCCGGCATCAAGGTGACGCGCAACCCGGCGGAGATGGGCAAGCTGCTCAAATCGGTGCTGGCCTGAAACGAGGATATGATCGAACGGGTCACACTGCGCTTTCGTAAGGCTCAATAACATGATGGAACTGGGCACGCCGCAATTCTGGGTTGCGGTGCTGCAAATCATCCTGATCAACATCCTGTTGTCGGGCGACAACGCGGTGGTGATCGCACTTGCCTGCCGCAATCTGTCGCGGCGGCAACGAAAGTACGGCATATTCTGGGGCGTGCTCGGGGCGATCGTCCTGCGTATCGGATTGACTTTTTTCGCGATGAGCCTGCTCACGAACCCCTATCTCAAACTGATCGGCGGAGCGGTGTTGCTGTGGATCGGGATCAAGCTGATCGCCGAGGGGGAGGGCGGTGAACACGACGTCAAGGCCAGCGACCGGCTGCTTGCGGCCATTTGGACAATCATCGTCGCCGATCTGGTCATGAGCCTGGACAACGTCATGGGCGT
>VBDA01000503.1:3194-4878 GCA_005883655.1 Betaproteobacteria bacterium
TCAGCATTCCCATCGTGGTGTTCGGAAGCCAGATCATCATGCGACTGATCACGCGCTTTCCCATCCTGGTGCTGGCGGGGGGTGGGTTGCTTGGCTATATCGCCGGCGAGATGATGGTAGAGGATCCGGCGGTCGCGCCGTGGATCGCCGCGAACGCGTCGCAAGTTGCCGCTCTGGCACCGGGCGCGGGCTTTGCGCTGGTGGTGGCGCTGGGATGGGGGTTCACCCGCCGTCATCAACGGGCGCCCAAAACGTGATGCATCCCGGTTCAAAAGCCCCCGCGCGTGTCGCGCCGTGGTCATCCAGCGGTCAGGCGATGGCCGTTGCGTGGACGGGCTCTCGCCTTGCCGCTCTGTGCAGCGTAAACTCGCCGCCGATGACTCCCACCGACACTATTTTTGTATTGTTCGGCAAGCGTTCCAGCGGGAGGCGCGCACCATGAGCGCGCACGCGGTCCTGGACGTCGCCAGCCTCTCCCACCCCGGGATGGTCCGCACGCACAACGAAGATTCGGTGTTCGTCGACGGCGAAGCGGGGCTCGCGGTCCTCGCCGATGGCATGGGCGGATATAGCGCCGGCGAGGTCGCCAGCGGCATCGCGGTCAATGTCATCAGTACCGGCATGCTCGAAGAGCTCAGATCGGGCCGTGAGCTTTCCAAGGTCGACATCGGCAGCGGACTCACGCACGCGGCATTACTGCTGCAGCAGCAGATCGCGCTGGCCAATAAGGGCATTTACGAGGCCGCGCAGGCGCGTCCGGAGTGCGCGGGCATGGGCACCACGCTGGTCGCGACCGTGTTTTGCCAGAATCGGATCAGCATCGGCCACATCGGCGACTCGCGCTGCTATCGGCTATCGACTGCGCATCGACCGGTTCGAGCAGCTTACGCACGATCATTCGCTGCTACAGGAGCAGATTGACAGCGGTATGTTGACGCAGGAGCAGGCCAAATATTCACTCAACAAGAACCTTGTCACGCGCGCGCTTGGCATCGAGGCGGTCGTCCCGCCCGACATCTCCGAATACCGCATCGAAGCTGAAGACATCTACGTATTGTGCTCCGACGGCCTGACCGACATGGTCGATGCCGAGGCGGTGCGCGAGATCGTCGCCACCAAGCGTATCGATCTCGCGGAAGCCGCGGCGGAGTTGATCGCTGTCGCCAATCAGAACGGCGGCCGCGACAATGTCTCGGTCGTGTTGGTGCGGGTGCCGGAAGGCTTTTTGCCCACAGGCGGCTGGCTGCAGCGCTGGATGGTCAGGAAACAGACGTAGCGATGAACAGCCAGGTTCCGCTTAGTCACCAAATGAGCGGGAACGACGGTATTAGTCCCTGATGAGCAAGCTGGTACTCCACCTCGAGGATGGCACCACACTGGACATCCCGCTGGACCACGACCGCATCACCATCGGCCGCCGCGCCGACAACGATGTCTGCCTGCCGAATCTCGCGGTCAGTGGCGAGCACGCCGCGGTGGTCACCATACTCGCCGATTCGTTCCTCGAAGATCTCGGCAGCACCAACGGCACGCTGGTCAACGGCAACCCGATCGTCAAACATTTCCTACGCGATCACGATGAGATCGATATTGGCCGGCATAAATTTGTGTATTGCGCGGACGAAAACGAGGTGGTCAGCTCCCGTTACGTCGCCCGTGGCATGCGTGTGCCCGCCGGCGATCT
>VBDA01000504.1 GCA_005883655.1 Betaproteobacteria bacterium
ATACCCGTTTCGTCGGTCGCATCATCCCACGCATCTTCGTCAAGGACGGACGCGTCGACGTTCGCGTTAAGTATCGCCAGGTCCTCTTCGCTAGAAACAAGCACACGTGATCGGTTCATGGGGCCTCCGGTTGAGCAATCGTTTGGGCGAACCCAATTGCTTACTTCACGCACCTTCAATATGAGCCACCATGGTTGCCTGCGAGTTACAAGGAACGCGGCTTCCGTTGCAAGTGAAACGCGTTTCGTCGCGAATGACATAGCCGGCCAGCTTGCGGGCGTTCTGCCTGCGGTCATCAGCGATCGCGATGTCGCCGACCGTGGAACGCGACGCTCGCCAGCAGCACCGCGATACACCCGAAAAACAGGATGGCGCCGCCGAGCAGCGGCCGCACGGCGCCGGATCCCGTCAGCAAACCGGTCAGCAAAACGACGCTCAGAACGCCGAGCGTCAGCCAGGCATCGCCGACGAACATCTTGAGCAACCCGCTAGCGACCTCGCGCAGGATATTCATTGCGCAATCACTCCGCTCGGTGTTCGAATAACCGCCGCTGCGCCCAACCCGACGAACAGGAACGCGGCACCGAAGAAGAGGATCATCAGGTCACCACCGGGCCATGGGATTCCCAGACCCTCGCCGGTCCAGAAGACTCCGAATGCGCAGAGGATCACGCCCACTGCGAACTTGAGTGTGTTCTCGGGTACGCGCGCGAGCGGACGATGCACGACGGCGCCGATGGCGAGAACCACGATGCACGCGGCCAAGGCGCCGAGCGACGCCGGAACGAGTAGGCCGCGACCCGCCCCGACAGCGATCACGATGAACACGACTTCGAGGCCCTCGAGGAGCACAGCCTTGAATGCCATAACAGCGCCGAGCCAGTCGAAGCCGCTGCGACGCGGAGTGGTCGTATCGCTCAAGCTTGCCGTTTCCGCGGCGAACGCGACGTTCTCGTCGTGGAGCGCGATGATTCCCGCTGCGCGTAACACCGCCTTGCGCAGCCAGCCCATGCCGAACAGCAAGAGCAACACGCCGATGACGAGCTGAAACAAGTGGAGCGGGAGCTGGTCGAGAAGCGGTCCCAGCGCGACCACGATCAACGCGAGCGCCGCCAGTCCGGCTGCGGTACCCGCGACCGCGCCGCGCCAGCCGCGAAGCGTACCCGCGGCAAGCACGATGGTGAACGCTTCGACCACTTCGACCAGCGAAGCGACGAAGGCGGCACCGACTGCGGGAGCGGCGGTAGTCAAGGAGATCATAGTGAAATACACCTCTCGCGTCGATTGGCTGCAGTCCACATATACATTGTCTTTTCCCGGTGATGTCCAAGGACCGGATCCGAATGCCGATCTGGCACCTCTGGATTGTGCACGTCGCGCGTTGTTCGCCAATGACAATTGTAAGGAGACACATTGCAAGTGACATGGCGGTGGCCGAAGACTGATGCGCTGAGGCGCTCACCGTCCGGCAGTCGGCATGCGGCGACGGCCCTATTACAGCTGCAACGCGACATGCCGGATACGAAACGTAGCGGCAACCCGGCGGGAGCCTAATGATCACAGGCGACAAGTTCATCGATCGATGATCTCCGCCTAGTTAGCCATCCACTACAAGTAGCAGTCATGAACAGCAAAGTCTCGATGATGAAAAGCATGGTAGTGGCCGTCGCACTTGCGGCCGGTGTTTCAGGTATTGCACGCGCCGACGACAGCAGCATGAATCCGTTCACCGGCGATTCGTATGCCTACTTCAATAATGGCGACCTGCCGCGGGGCGATAAGCCCGTCTTCGACAAGTCAGCTTCGACATGGCGCCAGACCAATCCAAAGG
>VBDA01000505.1 GCA_005883655.1 Betaproteobacteria bacterium
CGGCGGAGTGGGCAGCGTCGCCATCGATATCCTGGCCAAGCTCGGCTATCACGTCGTTGCGCTGACCGGGAAGGAAAAGGAAAGCGACTACCTGCGGTCGCTCGGCGCGGCCGAAATCGTATTGCGCCAGAGCATCGACCTGACCAAAATTCGGCCGCTCGAAAAAGCGACCTGGGCCGGCGCCGTCGACAATCTCGGCGGCGATGTGCTCGCGTGGATGCTGGCCAATATGAAGCAGAGTGGAACCGTTGCCAGCATCGGACTTGCTGCCGACGCGCGACTGAACACCACCGTGCTGCCGTTCATTCTTCGCGGCGTACAGCTTCTGGGCGTGAACAGCTCGGAGTGTCCGATGCCGCTGCGGCAAAAATTATGGGATCGGCTGGCCAACGAGTGGCGGCCGACTCGAGCGCAGGCCAAGGTGGTGACCATCGATTTTGCCGACCTTCCGACGCATTTCGACGCGTTTCTCAAAGGTATGGTGCGGGGCAGAACCGTGGTCCGCGTCGGCGCCGACATCGCGGGCCTATGACCTAGCACTGATCGTGGACAGGGCCTCTACCTACGCCGCGACGCATCGCCGCTCGCTTGGCAGACTCCTTTTTCCCAGGTACTCGACTACAGCAACCCGCCGTTCGCCCGCTGGTTCGTGGGTGGCCGCACCAATCTCTGCCACAACGCTATCGACCGCCATCTCTCGACGCGCGAAAGCCAGGCGGCCCTGGTGTTCGTCTCGACCGAGACCGACGTGCGCAAGACGTATACCTACGGCGAGCTTCACGCCGAGGTCAATACCTTCGCCGCGATCCTGAAAGCGCAGGGCGTCGGCAAGGGCGATCGGGTGTTGATCTATATGCCGATGATTCCCGAGGCGGTGTTCGCCATGCTGGCGACGGTCCGCATCGGTGCTATTCACTCGGTCGTTTTCGGTGGCTTTGCCGCCGCGAGTCTGGCGACGCGCATCGACGACGCGAAACCAAAAGTCATGATCACCGCCGACGCGGGCATGCGCGGCGGAAAAACGGTGGCCTATCGCCACTTGGTCGACGAAGCCTTGCATCTTGCGAAGCATCCGCCGCCGGCGGTCATTATCGTCGATCGCAAGCTCGAGCCTGCAACAGCCGAAGGCGCCAGGGCACACCAGGATTACGCGGCCCTGGTGAAGCGGCATGCCGGTGCGAACGTCGAGTGCGAGTGGCTGGAATCCTCGGAACCCTCGTACATTTTGTACACGTCGGGAACTACCGGCAATCCCAAGGGCATCCAGCGCGACACCGGCGGCTACGCAGTTGCGTTGACGGCTTCGATGCGCGACATCTTCTGCGTCGCTCCCGGCGAGACCATGTTCACGACCAGCGACATCGGCTGGGTGGTCGGCCATTCCTATATCGTCTACGCGCCGCTGCTCAACGGCTCGACCACCGTCATGTACGAAGGGCTTCCGATCCGCCCCGATCCCGGAATCTGGTGGCAGATCGTCGCCGAGTATGGGGTGCGAACCATGTTTACGTCACCGACCGCAATTCGGGTGCTGAAAAAGCAGGACACGGCGTTCATGAAAAAACATGACCTCTCGTCGCTGCGCTACCTGTTTCTCGCCGGTGAGCCGCTCGACGAGCCTACGGCGCACTGGGCCGCGGACGCATTGGGGGTGCCCATCGTCGACAATTACTGGCAAACCGAGAGCGGGTGGCCGATCCTGTCTGCGCAGCCCGGAATCGAAGACACGCCACGCAAATTCGGAAGTCCGTCCTTTCCCGCATGCGGCTACGACGTGAGGCTCCTGCACGAAGTGACCGGCGCCGAAGTTGGCGGCGACGAAAAGGGCGTGCTGGCGATCTTGCCTCCGCTGCCGCCGGGATGCATGACCACCGTCTGGGGCGACGACCGGCGCTTTGTCGAAACCTATTTCTCGACCTTTCCCGAGCGGCTCGCCTATTCGACGTTCGACTGGGCGACGCGGGATGCAGACGGTTATTACTTCGTGCTGGGCCGCACCGACGATGTGATCAATGTCGCGGGCCACCGTCTTGGAACGAGGGAGATCGAGGAAGCCGTGCAGGCACACCCCGGCATTGCGGAAGTCGCGGTGGTCGGCGTCGCCGATTCCGTGAAGGGTCAGGTGCCGATCGCTTTCGCGGTAGTCAAGGATCCGGCGTCGATCGCAACCGCCGAGAGCATTGCGCGCGTGCGCAAGGAGGTCATGGAAACGGTCAATCGTCAGCTGGGCGCGATCGCGCGTCCGGATAAGGTTCACTTCGTCTCGATGCTGCCGAAAACGCGCTCCGGCAAACTCCTGCGCCGCTCGATCCAGGCCATCGCCGAGGGACGCGCCCCCGGAGACATCACGACCATCGAAGACCCTGCAGCACTGGAACAAATCCGGCAAGCGCTGGCGTCCTAGAACACGATCCAGACTGTGTCCAGAGTCTCACCGTCCGGGCCACCCCACGCGCCGCTTGCGATTGTCAGCCGCGGCGATGCGACCGAAAGCGTGCACTACGGGTCGGTGGCGGTGGTCGACGCCGAGGGCCGGCTGCTTTTTTCCGCCGGCGATCCCGAGTTCCTGACCACCACCCGCAGTGCGCTCAAGCCATTGCAGGCGCTACCGTTCGTTGCCGGTGGAGGTATCGAGCGCTTCGGATTTTCGATGCCGCAGGTCGCCCTCCTTTGCGCCAGCCACTCCGGCGAGCCGCGGCACATCGAGGCAGTGTCCGATATGCTCAATCGCATCGGCTGCATGCCCGAACAGCTGCTCTGCGGCGTCCATCCGCCGCTGTACTATGCGGCGAACGACGAGCTGCCGCCCGCGGGCGCCAAGTTCTCGACGCTGCATCACAACTGTTCCGGAAAGCACACCGGGATGCTGGCCTATTGCCGGCAATGCAGCCTGCCCGTCGACGCCTATGTCGCGGTCGACCATCCGCTGCAGCAGGCCATTCGCACCGCTGTCGCGCATCTCACCGGCGTTGCCGAGCGCGAGCTGATCTGCGTGGTGGACGGATGTTCGGCGCCCAATTATGCGGTGCCGCTTTCGCGTCTGGCCTACGCCTACGCGCGGCTTGCGGGCGAGGGCGAGGATGCGCG
>VBDA01000506.1 GCA_005883655.1 Betaproteobacteria bacterium
CGGTCGTGCGGATTGCTGAGCACGATCCGCACCGGCGCCTGGCCGACGACTGCGACTGCCGCCTCGTTGGCGGCTATGGTGACGCGTCCGAGCGCATTGAAGAACTCGACCGACCCCGTCAGCACCGCCAACGTGGTCGTGCCGGCAGAATCGACGTCGAGCTCCCACGAGGTGCCGCGGATCGCGGCCGTCGCGGACGGCGACTCAAGCTGAAGCCCATCCGGAACGCGCTTGGCCTGCGACCATGCGCGGCCGAGCTCCAGCCGCAGCGTCGTCGTTTCGCCTGCGCTGCCGGCGACGCTTTTTACCTGCAGCAGCGAATTCTGGTTCAGGCGGACCTGGGTTTCGTCGGCAAAGACCAGCGCCATTTTGCTCGCGGGTCCGGTGCGCACGAAGGCCCCCGTCGATAGATCGTCCTGTGCGCGTGCCGGCACCCACGAGGCATTCAGCGCCGGTTTTCGCTCGCCGCTGCCCTGAAGGTCCACGACCTCCGCGGCCACGCCCGGCGGCAGGGCGAAGGCACCCTGCCCGGACACCACCAGAAGCAGCGCAACGCCCCAGATCGCTCCGCGTAGACCGTAGCCCATTCGCCCCTCCCCGATCTGACATCGACGACTCCACCGCCGCGATCGATATTCTAGCGAGTCGTGCGGCGGAGCGGCACCGGGACCTGCGTGAACGGCAACTTCATCCCCGACGATGCTATCCCGATCAGGCCGCGTCCAGCAGCTTCAGACGCTGGACCTTGCCTGAAGCGCCTTTGGGCAGATCGTCGACGAAGCGCAGGAACTTGGGCGTCTTGTAAGGGCCGAGCTCGCGCATACAGTGCGCGCGCAAGGCTTCCTCGGAACATTGCATGCCCGCTTTGAGCACCACGCAGGCCAGGATCTCCTGTCCGTAATGCGCATCCGGTATACCCACCGCGGCTGCTTCCAGCACCGCGGGATGCTTCAGCAAGGCCTCGTCGATTTCGCGCGGCGCGATGTTCTCGCCGCCTTTGATGATCAGCTCCTTGAGCCTGCCGGTGATGAAATAGAAGCCATCGCCGTCGCAGTAGCCCAGGTCGCCGGTCGCGAGCCAGCCCTCCGCGCTCAGCGTTGCCGCGGTGAGCTCGGGTTCCTTGTAGTAGCCCAGCATGACATTGGCGCCGCGCAACTGGATCTCGCCCGGCACGCCCCGCTCGACCGCGTGTCCCGCCGGAGCCACCACACGCGCCTCCAGCCCCAGCGGCAGCCCGGGTGTACCGTATTTGCGACGCGCGGGATCGAGCGGGTTGGCAAATGCGACCGATGCGCATTCGGTCAATCCCATCGCCTCGATCACCGAAACACCGAAGCGCCGCTCGAAAGCCTTGTGCTGCTCCGGCGGCAACGGTGACGACGCCGAACGCCCGAAGCGAATCTGGCCGCAGGCGTCGACCTGCGCGGACGTGAGATCCGGTCCGTTGAGCAAATACGAAATAATGGTCGGCACCATGTTGAGCCAGGTCGGGCGATAGCGCTCGACCAGTGGCCACCACTGCGACACGCTGAAACGGCGCGGCAGCACGATGCTTCCCCCGGCGAAAACGGGACTGACGGTCGCTACGCACTGCCCGTTCACGTGATAGAGGGGCAGCGACGACAGCACCCTGTCCGCGGCCGTCAGCGCATGCGCGCTGACCACGGCCTCGGCAGCGTGCACCAGATTGCCGTGCGACAGGAGCGCACCCTTGGGCAAGCCGGTGGTGCCCGAGGTGTACATCAGCAATGCAGGCGTAGGCGATTCGACCGCTATCGGCGTGCGGGCGAGCGCGCCGTCGAGTCGCAGCGCGTCGGGATCGGTCGGACGCAGCGTGACCTTGCGCGCGACCGTGCTCAGCAGCCGCCTTATCCGCTCGACGAATTCGGGTGCGGCAAACACCAAGCGCGTATCGGAATGCGCGAGGGTATATTCGAGGTGCGCATCCTGAGCGAGGAGATTCAACGGCGAAACGACATACCCTGCAACCATCGTGCCCAGCAGCAGCGTTGCGGCGGCGGCACCGTTGGGCAGCATGAATGAAACCACTTCGCCGGGAGCAATCCCGGCGTCGGCGAGCAGTCCGGCCAGCGCGTAGCTCGACTCGCGAAGTTCGCCGTAGGTGATCACGGTGTCCGGCTCGGGAGCGAACAGAAACGGAGCGTCCGGGCGCGCCTCGGCGTGATGGTCGATCACGTCGCGCAAGGTGCGCATGACGGGCATCGCGGCGCCTTAGCGACGACGCCTTAAGCGCCGAACTTCCGCCGATAGGCTCCAAAAAGCTCGGCCTCGGTCGGTTCTTGCCGGGGAACGCGAAGGGGACGCACCACGCGAGTGATATTGAGAAAGTGGCGGTAGTTCAAGCTGTCGGAAATGCTGTTGCCGCCCCAGGTTCCGCATCCCATCGACAGCGAGAACGGAAGGCCGTTGTCGAAGCTGCCGCCGGTGGCGAAGCAATGCGCCTGGTTGACGATCACGCGGCATACCGGCAACTCGAGGCCGAGCGCAAGCGCGCGCGCGTCGTCCTTGCTGTGCAGCCCGACCGAGTGGCCGGCGCCCTGGTAGCGAAGGATGCTGGCCGCGAGCGCCGTTGCGTGCGCGAAATCGCGTGCCCGGTACACCGCCAGTACGGGCGAGAGTTTCTCGCCGGAAAAAGGGTG
>VBDA01000507.1:0-328 GCA_005883655.1 Betaproteobacteria bacterium
GTTCGCGCCCGGTCGACCGGCGTAACCGCTCCACCCATCCACCTGCCTTGCCCCGACTGCTCATCGGGTTCCCTGCTGGTACTGCCGTCGCTTCATGTCCAAGTACTCATTTTGCTCGAGTTCGTGCAGCTGAAGCGAATGCCGTTCCGTAAAAGCAAACCAATCGCGCAAACGTACCTCGAGTTGTTCGTGCGGAGGCAGGTTGCGCGAGGAAAGGTATGCGACGAGGGCAAAGTAGTAGCGCATCACATTACGCTCGATCGCGCCGCGGACGCCCCTGACGTATGCCGGCGACCCGTCAGGCTTCCGACCAAGGATCGTAAACCCG
>VBDA01000507.1:518-2992 GCA_005883655.1 Betaproteobacteria bacterium
GACGGCGCTCGGCTCATCATGCTTGCCGCCCACATACAAGCTGATTGTGGCCGGTGACGCTGCCTCCGATACGCGGCAGTCCTTGACGTTCAAGTGCAGGGCCAGGATATCGCACCACTGAGAGGCCAGTTTCAGCGAGCTCCGCGCGCTCGCAAAAGAATCATCGAGCACGCCGTAAAGTTCGCCTTGCAGCCTGTTCCCGGCCTCGACGGAATCCAGATAGAGCGGCTTTTGAAACTGACTGTGGTCGAGTTGCTCCTGCAGCGCCGCGTACTTTGCGCGCAGTGCCGCGGCCGGTGCGCTCACAGCCTCATCGGCGTGCGCAAGACTTCCATTCGCGTGGACCGCGGCAATGACCAGCAGCCTGATGAGGGCCGATAACACGTCTCTCTTTCGCTCTCCAGGCATCTCGAGTGGTGACGTCTTGGTCCGACCAGCTATTCTCCCCCAAGCGAGCGCCGGATGGTTGAATTGCGGTCGATGAGTGCGCTTCATACGCTACTCCAGATGCAAACGAAAAACCCTAACTGCTTGGGTGGTGCTTTCGGAGCCGCGATGGTACGAGAATGCAGGGCTTACGGTGATTCACCCCGTTGACGCGGATTTTGGCGATCATTCGCTGCCTATAATGCGTGTCGAGCCGCTGGAACTCGTCCTGACAGTCTCTCGTTGTCAGGACCCCCCAATACGCCGCACACTCCGCCTATTTCCCGGTTTCCGGGACTGGCCGAGACTTTGGCAGCACACACGAACATTGGCGGGATAGACGTCGCAGAGCGGGATCGACGCTTATGACCAGCGGTGGGCGGCTGTTTCGCAAGTACGTACTGTGGACGATGGCGCTGGTCTGCGGCGCCTTGCTCGCAAGCGGCGCCATCAGCATCTACTTTTCCTACCAGGAGAACAAGTCCGCGCTGTCGCTGGTGCAACACGAAAAAGCGGTCGCCGCGGCGGCGCGCATAGAGCAGTTCATCCGCCAGATCGAGCAGCAGCTCTCGTTCGCGGCGCTGCCGCAGCTCGGCACCGCAGGAGGCGACGAGCGGCGGATCGAGTTTCTTAAGCTGATTCGCCAGGTGCCCGCGGTCACCGATATTGCGCAGATCGACTCTGCCGGGCGGGAGCAACTGCTGGCATCGCGCCTGGCGATGGATGTGGTCGGCAGCCAGCGCGACCGTTCACAGGAGCCGGCGTTCAAGGCCGCGCGCCCGGGGCAGACTTATTTCGGGCCGGTCTATTTCCGCAAGGAAACCGAGCCGTACATGACCATCGCGGTCAAGGCGGGCGGTGAGACGGGCAGCGTGACGCTGGCGGAAGTAAACCTGAAATTCATCTGGGACGTGGTGTCACGCATCCGCATCGGTGAAAAGGGAAAGGCGTACGTGGTCGATGACACCGGGCATCTGGTGGCCGACCCGGACATCGGTCTCGTACTCAAAAAGACCGACCTCTCCGGGCTCGATCACGTCAAGGCGGCGTTCGCTGGTGGCATCGGCGAATCGGCACGGCTGGCAAAAGACGTGTCGGGCACCGAGGTGCTGACCGCATTCGCCCCCATCAATCCACTGGGATGGAAGGTGTTCGTGGAGCAACCGGTATCGGAGGTCTATGCCACGCTGAATGCCTCGATCCTGCGCACGGGACTACTGATCCTGCTTGGGCTTGCGGCTTCCGTCGTTGCGAGTCTTGCCTTCGCCCGCAGCATGGTGCGTCCGATCGCGGTGCTTCAGGAAGGCGCGCAGCGCATCGGTGCGGGCGATCTCGAGCAGAAGATCGATATACATACCGGCGACGAGCTCGAAGCATTGGCGGACCAGTTCAACCGCATGACGGGAAAGTTGCGCGAGTCGTATGCCGGACTGGAGCACAAGGTCGAGGAGCGTACGCGCGAGCTTAAGAACTCCCTCGATCAGCAGACAGCGATCAGCGAGATCCTGCGAGTTATCTCGAGCTCGCCGGGCGATGTGCGGCCGATGCTGAATGCCGTCGCCGAGCGCGCGCTGAAGCTCTGCGATGCAGCGGAGTCTGGAATCTTTCTGGTCGACGGGGACACGCTTCGATTCACCGCCGGCTTCGGCAACACGCCAACCTTTGGCGAGGGTGAAGTCTTCCCCCTCAATCGCGGCTCAATGACCGGTCGCGCCGTCATCGACGGCGTGGCGATTCACATGGAGGATTTGGCAACGGCCTCGGAGGAAGAATTTCCCCTGGGGCGGGAAATGCAGAAGCGGATCGGGCATCACACTGCCCTCGCAGTGCCGCTGATGCGCGAGGACCGTGCGATCGGTACGTTCGCGCTCTGGCGCATGGAAGCGAGGCCATTTACCGAAAAGCAGATCGCCCTGGTAAAGACCTTCGCAGACCAGGCGGCGATCGCGATCGAAAACGTGCGCTTGTTCAATGCGACGAAGGAAGCGCTCGAGCAGCAAACGGCGGTCGCGGAGATCCTGCGAGTGATCTCGAGTTCACCCACGGAC
>VBDA01000508.1 GCA_005883655.1 Betaproteobacteria bacterium
TGTTTAGAAGACAGTGCGCTCCGATCGACACCGAGTCGCCGAGCGTCACCGCGCCCTCGAAGATGCAGTTGATGTCGATCGCGACGTCCTTTCCGCAGCTAAGCGTTCCGCGTACGTCGATACGCTCCGGGTCGGCGAGCGTTACGCCATCACGCATCAAGGTCTGCGCGGCTCGCCGTTGCAACGCGCGCTCGGCGGCGGCAAGCTGGGCACGATCATTGACGCCCTGCACTTCCATCGGATCGGACGCCGAAACCGCGACGACCGGGACGCCATCGCCCACAGCCAGGGAAACAACGTCGGTGAGGTAGTACTCGCCTTGCGCGTTGTCACTGGTCAGACGCGCAAGCCATTGCGCGAAGCGCCCGGTGGGAGCCGCGAGCACGCCGGCGTTGATTTCGCCAATCGTGCGTTGCTCGGGGCTTGCATCCTTTTCCTCGAGGATCGCGCGCACGCGTCCCGAGCCATCGCGAACGATGCGGCCCAGGCCGGACGGATCGGCCGGCGTCGCGGTCAGCACCGCGAGCTTGTTGCCGTCCACCGCCGCGGCGAGACGCGACAAGGTTTCGGAGCGGATGAGAGGGATATCGCCGATCATCGCCAGCGTAACGCCATCCTTCGGCAAGTTCTGAAGCGCGCATTTCAACGCGTCTCCCGTGCCTAGCAGGGCCTCCTGTCTTGCCCAGATGAGATCAGCGCCTGGCACCGCCGCCGGCACCTGATCCCCGCCGCTTCCATAAACCACGCAAATCGCTCGCGGCTCGATCGCCCGAACCGCCCGCAGCACATGAGAAAGCAAAGGACTTCCGGCCAGCCGATGCAGCACCTTCGGTCGCGCAGAGCGCATCCGCTTGCCTTCGCCGGCGGCCATAATCGCGACTTGCAGCGGCATTTTCATGACATTCGAATTATCGCACCTTTTCTCCGCAGGGCTCGGCTCCGGCCTTGGGAAGCGGCGGTCCGGAGAGGCTAGTGTGCGAAAATGGTGCCGAGAGCCGCATTCCACGGCCTGAAGAAGGGGATTCCATGTTGAAGCGCTTGCTTCCGGCATTTGCCGGACTCGGTCTCTTGATGCTCGCAACCGGCGTCTACGCCGCGGAAGCCTGCAAGCATCGCGGCGAGCTCGACGCCATGTATTGCGATGACAACAACGATATGGTCGCAGACGCGCCGACCGATTCGAAGAAATGGAAGAACCCATCGACGATCGTGTTCACCTACACCCCGGTCGAGGACCCCGCCGTCTACGAAAATATATTCAAGCCGTTCACTACAGCGTTGGGGAAATGCCTGGACAAAAAGGTCGTGTTCTATCAAGTCCAGTCGAATGCGGCGGAAATCGAGGCAATGCGCTCGGGCCGCCTGCATGTTGCCGGCTTTTCCACCGGCCCCACGGCTTTTGCCGTCAATCTCGCGGGGGCAGTGCCATTTGCGGTCAAAGGTACAGCCAAGGAGTTTCAGGGCTACAACCTGATCGTGATCGTCAAAGCCAACTCGCCATACCAGAAGCTCGCCGATCTCAAGGGAAAGAAGGTCGCGCACACGTCGCCCTCGTCGAACTCCGGACATCTCGCTCCGCTGGCACTGTTCCCCAGTGAGGGACTTACCCCCGACAAGGATTACAAGATCATTTTCTCCGGCAAGCACGATCAGTCGGTGATGGGTGTGAATTCAGGTGATTACGATGCGGGTGCGGTCGCGTCGGACGTCTTCCACCGCATGGCCGAGCGCG
>VBDA01000509.1 GCA_005883655.1 Betaproteobacteria bacterium
CGCACGATTCCCGACGGGTTGGTGCGCGTACAGGGTTTGAAGATGAATTGAAGGGCCAGCTGCAGCTTTCATGGGCAACTATCTCGTTCAGCGTCTGGCGACCATCCTCCCGACGCTATTCTTCGTCTCGATCCTGATCTTCGGCCTGCAGCAACTGCTCCCCGGCGACCCGGCAATCATCCTCGCGGGCGAAGACCGCGATCCGAGCGTCGTCGCCCACCTGCACGAGAAATTTCATCTGGACGATCCGCTTCCGGTCCGCTATCTATACTGGGCCGGCGGCGTGCTCAAGGGCGATCTGGGCGAATCGGTGCGCATCCAGAAGCCGGTGCTCGATCTCATCCTCGAAAAATTGCCGGTCACGCTCGAGCTGGCGCTCCTGGCTATTGTTATCGCGCTCTCCATCGGGCTCACCGCCGGCATCGTTTCCCCAGTATTCAAGGACACCTTCTGGGACTACGCCGCGAACGTATTCGCGCTCTGGGGGCTCTCGACGCCGAACTTCTGGCTCGGGATCATGCTCATCCTGTTTTTCTCGGTAACACTCGGCTGGCTCCCTGCGTCCGGCTACGTCAGTCCGTTCGAGGACCTGAAGGCAAACCTCGCGGCGATGATCATGCCCGCCTTCGTGCTCGGCAATGCCATCGCCGCGGTCCTCATGCGTCACACACGAAGCGCCATGCTGCAGGTTCTCAATTCGGATTACGTGCGCACCGCTCGCGCCAAGGGGCTCGACGAGCGGGTTGTCATTCTCAAGCACGCGCTGAGGAACGCCTTGATCCCGGTCATCACGCTCGGTGCGCTCGCATTCGGGACGCTTCTCTCCGGCGCGGTGCTGACCGAACCGGTGTTCACCATTCCCGGCTTCGGCAAGCTGATCGTCGACGCGGGGTTCAATCGCGACTACAGCGTCGTGCAGGGCGTGGTGCTGTTTACCGCCACGGCGTATATCGTTCTCAACCTGCTCGCCGACCTCGCGTACTTCGTCGTCAATCCGCGCCTGCGAGGGTAGATCAGGATGGTGACTCAAGTGACGAACAAGGTGGCAGCCCAGTTGCCAACTCCGGCGGCAACCCCGGCGGTGACTTCGATGGCAACTGCGGCGGCAACTCCGGAAACAATTTGATGGCAACGCTGGCCGCCGACGTTCCTGCCATGCGCGAGCTCACGCCGCGACAGCGTGTGCTGCGGCGGCTGAAGCGCCGGCGCGGAGCAATGCTCGGTCTTGGCGTCGTTGTGTTCTTTGTGGTGCTTGCCCTATTGGCGCCGACGATCGCGCCGCATGATCCCTTGCAAACGTCGTGGAGCGAAGTGCGCAAGGCGCCGAGCGCGGCGCACCTGTTCGGCACTGACGAGATCGGGCGCGACGTGACATCGCGCGTCATCTGGGGAGCGCGCGCGTCGCTCCTCGCCGGCCTCGTCTCGGTCTGCATTTCGCTGTCGCTCGGGGTGCCGATCGGTTTGCTTGCCGGCTACGTCGGCGGCTGGATCGACGCGCTGATCTCGCGCATTACCGACGCGATGCTTGCGTGCCCGTTTCTCATCCTGGCCATCGCGCTCGCTGCCTTCCTCGGACCGAGCCTCACCAACGCGATGATCGCCATCGGGATCTCGGCGACGCCGGTGTTCATACGCCTGACGCGAGCGCAGGTGCTCTCGGTCAAGGTCGAAGACTACGTCGAGGCTGCGCGCGCGATCGGCAACTCGCATCTGCGGATCGCTCTTCGCCACATTCTGCCCAATGTCGTCGCCCCCTTGATCGTCCAGGCGACGCTCGCGATCGCGGCGGCGGTCATCGCCGAGGCGAGCCTGTCGTTTCTGGGCCTTGGCCAACAGCCGCCGGCGCCCTCGTGGGGCAGCATGCTCAACACCGCCAAGAACTACATCGACAATGCGCCGTGGATGGCGGTATGGCCCGGTCTGTCCATTTTTCTGCTGGTGCTGTCGTTCAATCTCGTCGGCGACGGCTTGCGCGACGCGCTCGATCCGCGGCACAGATAGCGGCGCATAGCATCATCGGCAACATCCATGGCATTTCCGGTTCCTTCCCGCGGCGCGCTTTACTGCGTAGCGTGAACTTCCGTGACCCTTTCGCTGACCAAGCCTGTATGACCAAGGATCGCACCATGGCAAAAATTTACGTCATTCATGAGAATGAAGCCTGGGTCGAGCCATTGCGGGCCGCCTTCTCCGCGCTCGATCTGCCCTATGAAGAGTGGTTCATCAACGAGGGCTCGCTCGATCTTTCGACGAGTCCGCCGGAAGGCGTGTTCTACAACAGAATGAGCGCGTCGTCGCACACTCGCGGCCATCGTTACGCGCCCGAGCT
>VBDA01000141.1 GCA_005883655.1 Betaproteobacteria bacterium
CAAGTCGGCCGAATACGATAATTTCCTCGTTGCGCTCCAGGCAGTCGCCTGAATTCCATCGCGCGTTGCGGCATCGATTTCCGATGCCGCTCATCTAGTATTTAATCCGCTACTTCGACGCCGTACGCACATACACGGAACCTGGCACGACGATTGCGTAATTGTGGGTGGGTGCTTCGGGCAGTGGGATATTCCGGCAATTTTTTCCACTTCCGAACTTTGATTCACATGCGCTCGGCTTCGAGCAGAAAGGATTACAAATGCTCCACTATGCGCTGGTATTTTTTGTCGTTGCGCTGATCGCCGCGGTGTTCGGATTCGGTGGCATCGCCGCCGGCGCCGCGGAGATCGCGAAAGTACTGTTTTTCATATTCCTGGTGCTGTTCGTCATATCCCTTGTCGCGGGCTTGTTCCGAAGAGGGCCATAGGCGCGTCGCATTGGGCAGGCGAATTGTGGCACGGCGATCGCACTGAGTGCGACCACATTCGAAACAACGACATCCGGCTGCGTCCGCACGATCGCAACAGGTGTTCGTTCCACGTAATGCCATTATCTTTGGACTGCAAACACCGCGGCCGGTCTGTAAAGGCCGGCCGCGGTGGATGCAGCCGCGGGCGGGGCTCCCTCCTACCTCCCCCTTTGCTTCGCCCGCTTTTCTTTTTCTCACCTTCCCGCTTTGCGGCGCGGTAATTTCTACCGCGGGCGGCAAGAGCTACCGGACGCTCGATCGTCGCCCCGTGAAATAGAGCGACATAACAAGGCTTGGGCAATAATTGAGAGATGGCATGCGGATTGCTCAGCTTGCTCAGCGTTGCCGGGAGCACACATCAGGGGTGTTCATCCGACATCCACATCGTAAAAGGAGACCGCTATGGAACTCAGCAGCGACAGCGTTGAACGCAAGGCCAGTCAGGCGCATTTCGCGGTGGATAGCGCAGCCGCCAAGGCGACCGAAAGAGCAGCGCCGGCAATAGACCGCGCCGCTCAAGCGGCGCATCAGACCGTCGACAAGGTTGCGCAAGCGGCTGCTCCAGCCGCGGATTGGATCAATCAGAATGCGGAGCAATTGAAACAACAGCAGGAAGCGCTGATCGAGAGCTGCCGCAGCTATGTCCGCGACCGTCCGCTGGCCGCCGTCGGGTTGGCGCTTGCCGCCGGCTATCTGGTCGGGCGCTTGGCCCGGTAGAGCTGAGGCAGTGGATCGGCAAGAGGCCGAGGGTGCGTTGTCCCCCGGTCAAAGCGTGTTCGAGATCTTAGGCAGCGTGCGCGCGCTCGTCGCCGACGAGGCGGACCTTCTCGCCGCCGAGGCAAATGTAGCGGTACGCACCCTTGTCGCGTGCGTCATCGTCGCCGTCGCAGCGGCCGTCCTTGGCGTGCTCGGTATCGCGGCCTTGTTGGCGATGGTCGCGATGCAAATCGTCGAAAACGGTTACTCGTGGCCGGTCGCGCTGGGGTGCGTTTTTCTGACCTGTGCCTTGGGCAGCGCGGCGTTAGTCTTCACCTTGCGTGGGCTTACTTTGCATGAGCTGTTCGCGGCGTCGCGCGGCGAACTGCGTGGCAAAGCTTAATGGCGAGATCACGTCGATGATCGACCGGCGAACCGTGCAGGCTTCACAACAATCGGTCGCCGCGCGAAAAGCCACGCTCGCAGCGCAATGGTTGGCGCTGCAGGCGCGGATCCGCGATGTGGCGACTCAGCCTGCGACACTCGGCGCGGTGGCGCTTGCCGGCGGGATCGTCGGCTGGCGCTCGGCCGCTCCAGAGAAGGTCGTCGAGGTGGAATGCAAATGTCCGGAGAAGACGCGCCCGTCGCTATTGGGCGCCGGGATGCGCACGCTCGCGATCGCTACCTTGCAGGCGGCGGCTTCCATCGCGTCAGAGGAATTCCTGCGCAGCACGCTGGCGCAAGCGGCCCGCGACGACGGTGCCGATAATACGCAGCACGAGCCGTAGCGCGCACGCTTGCAGACAGTACTGGCATGCGGCTTGCTCCGATTTCGTGAGGGTGAATCGAATCACCCAATTCGACAAATTGAGGGAACTGCCATGTTCAAGAAACTCATATTTTGCTTTGCGGCACTTGCCGCGATTTCGCTGACCGCGTGCAACACGATCCAGGGCGCAGGCAAGGACGTAGAGCGAGGCGGCCAGAAGATTCAAGAAGAAGCCAAGGAAGTGAAGCAGAAGCTTTAAACAGCGGGTCTGGCATGTCGCCGCCTTCACTCTCCCGCAAGGCGGTGACATATCGACTGAGTCATACCGCGGATCGCTCTCATGGTGATCCGAAAATGCTTTTCGGAATCATCCTCATAGATTTCGATGCGGAACGATTTACAGCGTTGCCCCACGCCGCGGAAGGATTTACCACGCACCTGCCTCGGTATCCGCGCGCTTATACAGTAAGTCCCTGAAGCAATAAAACAATTTGCGTTTGGCATGACCGTTGCTCAAATTATGATGCACCGGCCTCAAACGCGGTGAATCCGGTTCGGGCCGGAAACTTTTTTTAACCAGCCTAGGAGTGCACATGAATTGGGATCGTGTCGAAGGCAACTGGAAGCAGGTGAGCGGGAAGGTCAAGCAGCAGTGGGGCAAGCTTACCGACGATACGCTGGCGCAGATCAACGGCAAGCGCGATCAACTCGTCGGCAAGATTCAGGAGGCGTATGGCATCAACCGTGACGAGGCCGATCGGCAAGTCAGGGATTGGGAATCATTGAATCAATGAGCACACTTCAGTGACAGCGGATGTTGCCGTCACCCCAATTTTTCCATAACGAGAAGAGGTAGGACTATGAAATTTTCGATCAGAGAATTGCTCTTGGCATCGACGCTGTGCGCGTTTGCCAGCGGCGTTCAAGCCGCCGATCCCGATAAAGCGCAACGCGAAGCCGCGTACAAGGAGACCGTCGCGCATGCTGACGCCGACTACAAGGCTGCCAAGGAGGCCTGCAAGACCCGCCAGGGCAACGACAAGGATGTCTGCATGAAGGAAGCCAAGGCAGCGCATGTCAAGGCAACCGCAGACGCCAAGGCGAAACGCAAGTCCGCGGCAGCGATGGCCGATGCACGCGAAGACAAGATGGACGCCAACTACAAGGTCGCCAAGGAGAAGTGCGATACGATGTCCGGGGATGCGAAAGACAGCTGCATCCGAGACGCGAAAATGAAGTATCACCAATAAAAGACATGGCGCCGTCACTTTGCGTGACGGCGCTGGAGCTTGCCATGGAGCAATGCATCTATACCGTCCAGCAACGCGACGACACGCGATGGCATGTCTACGAGACGGGGATCGGGCGGTCGCTGGCGAGTTTTGGATTGAAAGAGGACGCCGTGGAGTATGCGCGCGACCTGGCACGTTCGAGGTCACCGGCGGAAGCTGATCTCGAGGTCGTCGAAATGAAGAGGCGTCGCGAACGCGCCAGCGCGTAGCGAGTTACAATCCGGGGCAGGTCGTGCACCGCGTGCCCCGGACCGTGCATCAACGAGGCCTGGGCTCATCTGCGTGCAGCGATCGCTTTAACGCAGCGTGAGCTCATGTTCGCACGCAATACCGACGCGCGCCCTACCTTTTTCAAACTGCCGCGAAGCGCCGCCGCCGCTCGGACGCGGTCCTACAAGCGAATCCGACGCGCGCTGATAAACAGGCGCTACGGGCTTCGCTACATTCTCAACGTTAACCGTCAGCCAAGGGACGCGATGCTCTTGACGAAAGTCGAGCGAGCAGCGGATCCCTCAAGCAGAGCGTCCATTGCGATATCGACGGTAATCAGGGCGAGGGAACTGCGATGTTGCTCCACTCGGAATACAAGTGCGCGATGTCCGCCGGAGCGAACGAATTGTCCGCGAAGTAGGAAGCGATGCAAATTCAGCGACAATCGCCGGGTGTGGGTTCCGCAACGATCACGGGGTTTCGATTGGCGGGACGACCTGGCCTTCGCCGATTTCAGCTCGGATTTCGACCCGCCGCGGCCGGCGGCGCCACGGCGACGTGGATGTCTGCGCCCGCGCGACGCGCGCCGCAGCCTTCGGTAGCATCCATGGGGCGCTTGCGCTCGATCCGGCTTTCGTTGCGCTTTATCGCGCCCCTGGCGATTACCTTGGCGTTGCTCGCTTATGGCCTGGTCCCACTGGTCGACCGCCTAACGCTGCGTTGGTGGGTCAACGACCTCGATACGCGCTCGCAGCTGATTGCCAACACGATGCACGATCAGCTTGCCGATCTGGTGGCTCAAGGGGCAGGACCGAAGATCAATAGCCTTTTCATGCGCGCGATACAGGACGAGCGTCTGTACGCGCTTGCCTACTGTGACGAAACACCGACTTACCCTTCCTCGCTCGGGTGCCGCCCGCCCGATCCGACGGGCGAGGGCCATTCGGTCGTTCGCTTGCGGCAAGGGCCGCTGCACGTCGTTCAGCATCCGGTGTTTCAAGGCACGGAACGACTTGGATCGCTGATTCTCGTCCACGACATGAGCTTCGTCGAACGACGCAGCGCCGACACGCGCCGCTACCTGATCGGGATGTTCGTCGTACTCGGTATTGTGATTTCGCTGGTCACCGTTTTCATCGCGCATCTTTCATGGCGTGGCTGGGTCAGCGGGGTACGGGCGTTGTTGCGCGGAGAAGGCATCGTCCAACCATTCGGCCCGGCATCGTCGTCAGAGGACGTCCATCCACTGGCGAGCGACCTCCGCGCTTTGTTGCGGGATCTGGACATGACTCGTCGCAGCCGCGATCAAACCGCTAACTGGAGCCCTGAGATGCTGCGCGGCGTCCTGCGCGAGCAGCTCCTCGGCGACGAGGTACTGGTTGTGTCGAACCGGGAGCCGTTCATCCATGTGCGCGCAGACAAGGAAATCGAGCTCCTCCGACCCGCGAGCGGACTGGTCACGGCATTGGAGCCGGTCATGCGCGCCTGTTCCGGAACCTGGATTGCGCATGGCAGCGGCAGCGCGGACCACTCGACCGTCGACCGTCACGACCGCCTTCGCGTGCCGCCTGAGAAGCCGACCTACACCCTGCGGCGGGTCTGGCTCTCGCCGGAGGAAGAGAAGGGCTACTACGCAGGTTTTGCCAACGAAGGGCTGTGGCCGCTGTGCCACATCGCCCACGTCCGTCCGATATTTCGCACCGCGGACTGGGAACAATACGTGCGTGTCAATCGGCGATTTGCCGATGTCGTATGTGAAGAAGCGCGAACCGAAGACCCGGTGGTTCTGGTCCAGGACTATCACTTCGCGCTGTTGCCGCGGATGATACGCGAGCGCTTGCCGGGGGCGACGATCATCACCTTCTGGCACATTCCATGGCCGAATCCGGAATCATTCGGCATCTGCCCGTGGAGAGAAGAGCTCATCGCGGGACTGCTGGGGAGTACGATCCTCGGCTTTCATACGCGATTTCATTGCCAGAATTTTGTCGAGACGGTCGATCGATTCCTGGAGGCCAGGATCGAACGTGAATCATCCACGATTTCCTATGGCGGCGATTTGACTCGCGTCGAGCCTTATCCCATTTCGATTCAGTGGCCGTCGGAATGGGCGAACGATCAGTTGCCGGTTGCGCTTTGCCGCGCCAAGGTGCTGCGCGTCGAGCAGTTGCAAGACGACGTGCTCCTGGGAGTCGGTGTCGACCGCCTAGATTACACCAAGGGCATTGTCGAGCGTTTCCTTGCCGTCGAGCGTTTGCTCGAACTGCATCCCGAGTACGTCGGCCGCTTCGTCTTCGTGCAGATTGCGGCGCCATCACGTTCGTCGCTCGAGGAATATCAGCACTTCGAATCGCGGGTGCGTACGCTCGCGGCTCGCATCAACGCTCGATTCGGCCGTGACGGTTATCAGCCGATACACCTGAAGGTCGAGCACCATCCACCGCAGATCGTTAACGAGTACTATCGCGCCGCCAATGTGTGCGTGGTGACGAGCCTACATGACGGGATGAATCTGGTCGCCAAGGAATTTATCGCGTCCCGTGACGACGAGCAGGGCGTGCTGGTACTCTCGCAATTCACCGGCGCAGCACGCGAGCTGCACGATGCGTTACTCGTGAATCCTTATCATGGCGAACAATGTGCCGAGGCGCTTTATCGCGCGCTTATCATGCCTGCGGACGAGCAACGCGTGCGCATGCGGAGCATGCGTCGGCTGGTTCAGGAATTTAACGTCTATCGTTGGGCCGGGGCGATGTTGCTCGATGCAGCGCGCCTGCGGAATCGCCGGCGGGTCTCGCAGCGGATTGTCGAGCACCAGCGCGAAGCGACGCCGCTCCCGGAGTGAATCCCGCGCTTTCTACGTCCGGTCTGGCACGTATTCGCGAATTCGTCGGCGGGCGCTCGCTTCTCGCGTTCGACATCGACGGAACGCTGGCGCCGATCGTTGCGCGGCCTTGGGATGCGCACATTCCGGACGAGCTGCAGGTCCGGCTGGCGGCGTTGACCGCAACACGTACGGTGGCGATCATCACCGGACGCGCCATTGCCGATGCGAAGCCCATGCTGGGGTTTTCCCCGCGCTACCTGATTGGCAATCACGGTGCCGAAGGAGTTCCTGGCTTCGAATCCGCATCCGCCACCTACGCGCGTGACTGCAGCAAATGGCTCGAAGAGCTCCGTGGAGACAACGAGGCGTGGCGCGCGAGTCCCGGCATCACGCTCGAGGACAAAGCCTATTCCATAGCGTTTCACTATCGGCAGGCACAGCCACGCGAGGCCGCGCTTCGGCTGGTGGAGGAACGCGCGACGCGACTTGTTCCTTTGCCTCGGCTGATCCACGGCAACTGCGTGCTTAACCTGGTACCGCGCGAAGCGCCACACAAGGGCGATGCGTTGCGCGCGCTGCTTGCTCATTCCGGATGCGAGCGCTCTTTCTATGTCGGCGACGATGTCACCGACGAGGATGTCTTCCGGCTCAAGCTGCCGGCGATGCTGTCGGTGGGCATCGATCCCGAGCCAGGGAGCGCCGCCGATCTTTTCCTGCCGGACCAGGGCGAGGTGATCAGGCTCCTCGATGAAGTCACGAAGATGATCGGGCGCTGAACGCGAGGCAAACCGTGCGCGGCGTCGTCTCTCGGCGCGTGGAGTGTCGGTGGACCGTGTCGTTCCGGCGATGCTCACGTTCGCTACGCAGCGTCTTCGTTCAGCCTTTTCGCTCAGCGCCCGCTGGATCATGACGCCCGAGCTGACGAATGAGAACGTCGATCGAGTCTTCCCCGTCCGGAGACTTCAGGCGATGGTCGCGCAGAGTCTGCACGAGTTTGGGTTTGCCGATCGTCTGGTAGTCGGAGCGGATCAGTATCCCCGCAATGGCCCGCTGCACATTGACCGACTTGGCAAGTGGAAACAAACGCGTCAGTTCTTCCAGGCTTTCGCGATCCGAGAGCCGATAATGGGCGAGCGTGTCGAGCGCTCGAACCTGCGCGTCCGACCCGTTCATTCGGGCGATCGCCGCCGCGACGCCGCGAAGCTCGGTTGCATCGGCGATCGGCCGATGGTGCAGGTAAACCTGCGCGATCTGAACTTCATCATCGCTGGAGCTCGACAAGGCGCGAAGGACCCGGGCATGAGCCTCGGTACTTCCCAGGCAGGCGAGCACCGCAGCGTTCGCGACCTTGCGGGTTTGAGCCGGCGGCAGTTGGAGCCGATGAAGTTCCTGGTCCAATCCATGGTCCTTGTTCAGCGCGCAGACCAGGTCCACATCGGCCGAGCCCGAGGTATCTGCCGCCAGCCGATCGCCGATCATGCGTATGAGTTCAGCACGTTGATCGGCGGCTGAAAGCCAGCCCAGGCTGCGCGCAAGCTCGACCATGCGCGCGCGAACCGCAGGCAGATCGGCATCGCGCGCAAATTCGAGGTACCGCGTCCGTGCGACCTCATCGCGCGTGATCTCGTCGAGCGCGCGGGAAACCATGGGGACCTGGCGCTCGGTCTCGCTCAACGACGCCGAATATTTCTCGATGTGGTCCAGGAACATGCGTACTTCCGCCATGTCGCGACCCATGAGCTCATGGACGAAGCCGAGCTTTTGTGTCACCGACAATCGGTCATCGGAAAAATGGCAGACGTCCCGGCGAAAGCCGGCGTCCGCGTCCGAGTCGCTCAAGCCGGTGGCGCGCGTCATGGAGCTCGGCGTAAACAGGCCCAGCAGCTTTGAGCTTGTGCGGCCGCTGCCGATCTCGCCGCGAGACCCCGACTGAAAATAACGATCCAGCGTCGAGGCTGCCATCGGGCCGAGGGGCGCCTTCGACGAAAACCCATAGATCAGCGGCACATCCTTGAAGATGTGACGCATGCGATCGCGATTACTTTCGCCGTGGCGCTCTCCCAACACGCGCGACAGGCGATCCGCATCCACCTGAGAGTGGCCGGAACGAACGAGACTTCGCCCGATCTCGCCGGACGCGCTTCTCATCGCTTCCGCATTCAGCGTGTTGCAGCCGAAGAGATAGACCTCTTTCAGCTGGCTGAACAATCCAGGGCACGAATCGCTGCACGAGGCGCGCTCCATCTCGTCGATGGGCAGATACTCACGCGCATCCAGCCGATCCGAATAGAACTCAGTGCCGCCGTCGAAATGGCCGGAGATGAGAAGAACATCGCAGCGGACATCCGTCCGGCAGGCCGATTCAAGCCAATCGGGCCGACCGCGCTCCACCAGCTCGACAAACTGAAAATCGTCCCGGGGCAGGTTCCGGCGGAATATTTCCTTCTCGTCGGGCGAGTTGACCGTGATCGTGCACACGGTCTTCTTGTCGGCGCGTACGTCATGCGAGCCTATGGCGACCAGCAACGCCGCCAGCAGGGCGAATTTCGTGGAGACAGACATTGAAAAAGGGCAATCGGACAAAACGGGCGCTAGTATTGCATGGTACCGCGCCTCGGAAAAGGGGTTTTGCGGGTAGGTCGCCTGGGACCTTGCGCCGAATGCCCGACGTCCGGGCCGCCCTCACAGGCCTTCCGGCCGAGGAAGCGCAATCGGATTGCCTGCCGCGGATGCCAGTTCGAACCAGAGGGACTTGGAGAAGGAAGAAACTACTGAGCTTGGAGGCGGTGGATAAGAACGTCGATCAGGTCCTGCCCGTTGGAAGAAGGCAGGCGGTGCCGCTGCAGTGTTTGCACGAGCTCGGGCTTGGCGATCGACTTATAGTCCGAGCGGATCAGAACGCCGGCGATCGCCGTCTGGACACCGGCGGACGCGGCGAGCGGAAACAAACGCGCGAGCTCCTCCAGACTTTGGGGATCGGACAGTTGCTGGAATGCGAGAGTGTTCAGCGCGCGCACCTGCGCGTTGGATCCATTCATGCGCGCGATCCCCGACGTAACTATCCGGACCTCGTTGACGTCTGCGATGGGGTGATAGCGCAAATAAACCTGTGCGAGTTGAACTTCTTCGTCGTTCGGACTCGTCAGCGCGAGCAAAGCCTGGGCGCGAGCCTCTGCGCTGTCCAGGCATGCGAGCACCGCGGCAGTCGAGACCTTGCTGGCTTGTGTGGGCGACAGTCGCAGCCGGTCAAGCTCCTGGCTCAGCCCATGGGCCTTGTTCAGCGAACAAACCAGGTCGACTTCCGCCGGAGTCACGGCGCCTCTGGCGATCTGATCGTTGATCATTTGCATGATCTCGGCCCGTTTCTCCGCCGGCGAAAGCCAGCCTAGACGCGCCGCCAGTTCGAGCATCCGCGCGCGCACTGCAGGCTGATCGACGTCGCGCGTGAAGTCGAAGTACCTGGTCCGTGACGCATCATCGCGTGCGATGTTCTCGAGCGCTCGCGAAACCGCGGGCGCTTGCCGGTCGGCCTCGGTAAGCGACGCAGAATATTGCTCGATGCGGTCGAGGAACATGCGCACTTCCGCCATCTCGCGGCGGAGCAGCTGATGGACAAAAGCGAGCTTCTGCTCTGGCGATAACCGATCGTCCGAAAAATGACAAACATCCTGCCGGTACGCCATCCGTGGATCCGGGTCGCTCAACCCGTTGGCGACAACCAATGAGTGACCGGAAAACTGACTGAGCAATTTGGCGCTTGCACGGCCGCTGCCGACTTCGCCGGCTCCGGCAGATTGGAAGTGGCGACCCAGGAAGGAGGCAGCCGTCGGTCCCAGCGGCGCAACCGACGAAAAGCCATAGATCACCGGGACGTCCTTGAAGATGAGACGCATGCGATCACGGCTGCTTTCGCCGTGTCGCGCGCTCAAGGCGCGGGACAGGCGCTCGGCGTCAGCCCGCGAATATCCGGAGCGAACCAGACTGCGCCCGACCTCGGCGGAAGCGCTCTTGAGCGCCTCCGGATTCATCGTGTTGCAGCCGAAAAGGTAAACCTCCTTCAGTTGCGAAAACAATCCAGGACAGGAGTCGCTGCATGAGACGCGCTCCATCTCGGCGACGGGCAGGTATTCGCGCGCCTCCAGATGTTCGGAGAAGAATTCGTTGCCACCATCGTAGTGCCCGGAGATAACGAGAACATCGCATCGAATACCCTGACGGCATGCCGACTCCAGCCAGTCGGACCGGCCGCGCTCCACCAGCTCGACAAACTGATATTTGTTCGGAGGCAAACTCCGGCGAAACGCCTCCTTTTCGTCGGGTGAATTGACAGTGATGCTGCAGACGGTCTTCTTGTCCGCATTTGCATCGTGCGCGCAGGCGCCAGCCAGCAACGCGGTCAGGAAGAAGAACTTGATGAAAGTCGACATCGAATTAGAGCGAAACTAATCGACGCTTGAACACCCGGCCAGCGAATGATGCGGACTCGCAGAAAAGGTAAATGAAACATCTATGGCGTGCCCTGTGGGCGCGCAATCGCGCATGCTTGTTGCGGGAGTGTGTCGCATAAGACGACCGGCTTTCCAGATTCCCGGCCTTGTCGTGCTGTCGATGCTGCGATTCTATGGATTTCGTGATTCGCAGTCCGTCAGTCGCGTTCTTAATTTGCTGTCCGTGGGCGGCCTTTCGGAAGTAGGACACTTCCTTACGTGGGCACGACTGCTCGCCCGCACGCGCCTCGATCCGACTTCACCAGCTACGATCCGATCTTCGTCCATGTCGGATAGCAGCACAAGACGGAAAAGAAAGGCCGTCGGACATTGTCGGACGGCCTTGATGAAATTGGTGGCGAATCAGGGACTCGAACCCCGGACCAAAGGATTATGATTCCTCTGCTCTAACCAGCTGAGCTAATTCGCCAAAAGGGCGCAAATTATAGGCGATACCGCAGTTCGCCGTCAAAGCGGTCAGCTAACATGGACCTTAAAGCCCGGTCGACTTGTGGATCAGCGCAAAATACCAACGGTACGGCAATATCCGCAGCAGTTTGAGCGTGTTGGTAAAGCGATGCGGGAAGTGAATCTCGAACTTGCCGGCGCGCAAGCCTTGGACGATCGCGGTCGCGGCTTCTTCCGCGGTGATCAACGCCGGCATCTTGAAATCGTTGTGATCGGTCAGCGGCGTTTTCACGAATCCGGGGTTGATGAGATACACGCCGAGGCCCTTGGGGTGCAGATCCAGGTACAGCGTCTCGGTGAAATTGATCACGGCCGCTTTCGACGCGCCATAGATCAGCGCCTTCGGCAATCCTCGGTAGCCCGCGACGGAACCGACGATCCCGATGGCGCCGTGGCGCTGGGCAAGCAATGCCGGCAGCACCACCGCGCATGTTCCGATTACACCGTGAAGATTGGTCTTGAGGAGTGTCATGGCGTTGGCTTCGGTAAGGTCCCACGCGCGAATCTCGGCATGGGTGCCGGCAACAATGAGTACTAGATCGACACCATCCCAGCGGCTGCGCACGCGTTCCCAGGCCACAGAAACCTGGGCGCTGTCGGTGTAGTCGAGCGCTTCGACCACCGCTCGCGGGCTCGCTTCTGCGACATCGTTTAGAAGGTCGGCCTTGCGCGCCGACAATGCAACGCGGGCGCCGGCGGCAAGCAACATTCTCGCGGTTGCCGCGCCAATTCCGGTCGAGGCGCCGATCACCCAGACCCGGCACTCGTCCCATGGCGGGAGCGCAGGATTGAGCGCCATCAGCGTTTGCGAAGCGCGAGCATGGCGTCGCTTGCTTCCAGGTTCGGCCCAAGCGATATAGCTGCGGCTAGTAAAGGCGGCGCGTTGGGTTCGGCAGTGGCATAGCACGCGGTCGCGACAAGAAGGAATGCGCTAAGCAGCAACCAGTGTGTACTGGGCGACATCGGTGGTCTCGCTGGCAAAGCCGGCAGCGCAGTACGCAAGATAAAAGCGCCAGCAGCGAATAAAGCGGTGGTCAAAGTTTTGCGCGCGTACCTTGACGACGTGGGCATCGAAGGCGGCGAGCCAGCGCTTGAGCGTCTCGGCGTAATCCTGGCCGAAGCTGTGGACGTCGTCAATCTCCAGCCCCGCGGCTTGCACGTGCGCCTCGAACATTTCGGGTGAGGCCAGCATGCCGCCAGGGAAAATGTATTGCTGGATGAAGTCGCTGGTCTGGCGGTACTGCTCGAAACGATCGTTGGCAATCGTGATGGTCTGAATACAGGCGCGCGCGCCCGGTTTTAACGCTTCCCGCAGCGCGCGAAAATAGGCCGGCCAGTAACGTTCGCCTACGGCCTCGAACATCTCGATCGACGCGATGCCGTCGAACTTGCCGGCAATATCGCGATAATCCTTTATGCAGAATTCGACCTGCGACTGTGGGACTGTCCGAGCCACGCGCTCCCGCGCGTATCCCGTCTGCACATCGGAGAGGCTGACCGCGGTCACGCGGCAACCGGCTCGCGCTGCGCATGCGGCGAAGCCGCCCCACCCACACCCGATCTCCAGCAAGTGCGCCCCAGCCTTCGGCGCGAGCTGACGCAGAACGCGCTCGTATTTCGCTTCCTGCGCCGAAGAAAGCGACCGCGACATGTCACCGTTGAA
>VBDA01000510.1 GCA_005883655.1 Betaproteobacteria bacterium
TCGACATTCAAGCTCTGCACGTCAAACGTCTGACGCTGTTCGGCGTGTCGAACAAAATGCGCAGCGCAGAGCAACGCGCTGCGGGTGTGCCGGGCTTTGTCGCCGATCTGCTGCCGGCGATCGCCGCAGGACGCATCCGGCCGGTCGTCGACAAGGTTTATCCGTTCGATCAACTCGCAGCGGCCAAGGCGTATATGGAATCCAACCGCCATCTTGGCAAAATCGTGCTTGCCATCCCCGTATCCACGCCAGGCAAGGAGAAATCATGAAGCGCAATTTCGCGCTTGCTGCGGCGCTTGTCATGTGCAGCATGAGACCCGATGCTTTGGCGGAGGCTTATCCCAGCAAGCCGATCCGCTTGGTAGTCGGTTTTTCCCCGGGCGGGGCGGCGGACGTTGTAGCGCGGAACATCGGCGAGGGCTTGGGCCACGCATTGGGCCAGCCCATCATCGTCGAAAACCGTGCAGGCGCAGGATCATCCATCGCCGCAGAAAGCGTCGCCAAATCAGCACCCGACGGATACAGCATACTGATTGCCAGTCCGGCCGCCATTTCGGTGAACCCTGCGCTTAATCCCAAGCTCAACTATCGACCGAGCGATCTATTGCCGATCACCAAGGTCTCTGCTTCCCCGTTGCTGATTGTCGTCAATCCGGCAACGGGTATCGGCTCGGTCAGCGAACTGATCGCCGCGGCCAAGAAATCTCCCGGCAAGCTTAACTACGCCACCTCCGGCATTGGTTCCGCGCCACATTTCGGTGCCGTGCTGTTCAGCCGGATCACCGCCATCGAGATGGTGCACATTCCGTACAAGGGCGGCGGACAGGCAGTGGCGTCGGTCGTCGCCGGCGACACCCAGGTAACTTTTGCGACGCCGCCGTCGGTGCTGCCCATGGTAAGAGCCGGCCGCCTGCGTGTATTGGCCGTGACCAATCTCGATCGTTCGCCGCTGATGCCCGAAGTGCCCGGCATGGCAGAAGCGGGTGTACCCGAATTCAGCATCGCGTTCTGGTACGGATTTTTCGTACCCGCCGCTACGCCGCCCGATATCGTCAAAAAACTGTTTGAAGCCACCAGGATCGCGGCGCAGCGGCCCGAATTCAAAGCGGCGTTGGCACGCGAAGGGACCGAAGTGGCGCTCTCCCGTTCGCCGGAAGACTTCGCCGCATTCCTGAACGAGGACGCCAAATTCTGGGTGCGGCTGGTCAAGGAATCCGGCGCGACGGTCGAATAGTTGTGAGTGGCGCAACCAGGTTACGGCGCATCTAGTCAGTTGCAAAAAACATGGCGCACACTGCCGCGGCCATCACCGCCGTTGCCAGCCAGCCGACAAATTTTAGCCGCGGGCTCGACACGAAATTCCCCATCACCTTGGCGTTGCCCGCAAGCAGCATCATGACGATAAGCACCGGAACGGAGATGACACCGTTGATGACAGCGCTCCAGAAGAGCGCCCTGATGGGATCGATCGGGCTGAAGGTGAGCGCTGTTCCGCCGAGCGTCGCCAAGGCGACGATGGCGTAGAACCCGCGCGCTTCACGCGGCTTGCGATCGAGGCCGCGTCGCCACTTGAAGGTCTCGGCGACCGCGTAGGCCGCGGAACCAGCCAAGACGGGGATGGCGAGCATCCCGGTACCGATAATGCCGAGGCTGAAAAGGAGAAAGGCCAGCGGACCGGCAATGGGCCGCAGCGCTTCGGCTGCCTGCGCCGATGTTTCGATGTCCAGAACGCCGGATTGGTGCAGGGTAGCGGCGGTGGCGATAATGATAAACAGCGCGATCGCGTTCGAGAGCCCCATCCCGACATAGGTATCGATATCGATGCGACGAAGTTGGCTTGGCGCTTGTGACGGCGATTGTTTCAGCGCGTGCGCCTTGGGGTTGGCCTCGACCTCCTCGACTTCCAGTGCCGCCTGCCAGAAAAATAGATACGGGCTGATGGTGGTGCCGAAGACCGCGACGATGACCGTCAACATATCCGAGGAAAGCGGGACCCTGGGCCACACGATTCCCGACAACACAGCCGACCACGAGACATTCGCGGCCAGCGCAACGGCGACGTACGCGAAAAGCACCAGAGTCAACCATTTGAGATAAGTCACGTAGCGGCGGTAGGGTAGGTAAATCTCCAACGCGAGACACACGACCCCGAAGCCAACGGCGTACAGGTGCACTGGACCGCCCACCACCAGTTGCAGGCTTTGACCCATGGCCGCGACGTCGGCAGCGACGTTGATGGTATTGGCGACCAGCAACATGATTACCAGCGCGTAGAGCACCGGCGCCGGGAAGTTCTCCCGAATGTTGTCGGCCAGGCCGCGCCCGGTGACGCGTCCCAAACTGGCACTGATGATCTGGACCGCGACCATCAATGGATAGGTGAGAACGACGGTCCAGCCAAGCTCGTATCCGAACTTCGCGCCTGCCTGCGAATAGGTCGCGATGCCGCTCGGATCGTCGTCCGCCGCGCCGGTGACCAACCCCGGACCGAGCTGGCGCAACCACGATCGGATCTTCAGTTTTTTCTTTTTCATGGCGGTAGCGTCCGGTGAGTCGGACCACCGGACACCGCAGAAGTGCGACGGACTCAAGTTCGGTCAGAGCTCATGCGCGTGAAAGGATGCGATCGGGGCCGGTATGCGCGTCGCGATGGGTCATCCTAAAAATGGCGCAGATTCTTCTCCCGCGCGTAGCTCATGTCGGTGGTCGTCTGACGCAAGCGGTTGGACAGAAAGCGCGCCAGCGAACGA
>VBDA01000511.1 GCA_005883655.1 Betaproteobacteria bacterium
ACCGCGGTCGCCGGAAGGCAGGCGCGCGTGTTGCGCACGCGCGTGCTTGATGCGAGCAAGGCGCCCGTGCGCAATCCATCGCTAGGGGTGGAGAATGGTCGCCTCGTCGCGCACTGCGGCGGTGGAGGCATGCTTGCGATCCTTAAGCTGGAGCTCGACGGCGCGGAAGTGCCGGTAACGGACTTCGCGGCCATGCACGGCGCAACCGGCGTGCCGCTCGGCGGCTGATCGATCAGTATGGTCCGGCAGGCACAGCCCGGGTAGAATGCGCGGCTGCCGCGGCAGCTTGTGGCGGCTTGCGGCGAATTTCACTCCCATGCGAAAAATCCTCATCCTCGGCGTCAATGGCTTCATCGGCCATCATCTTTCGAAGCGCATCGTCGCCTCGACCGATTGGGAAATCTATGGCATGGACATGCAGACCGAGCGCATCAGCGATCTCATGCAGGAGAAGCGATTTCACTTCTTTGAGGGTGACATCACCATCAACAAGGAGTGGATCGAGTACCACATCAAGAAATGCGATACGGTGCTGCCGCTGGTCGCAATCGCGACGCCCGCGACCTATGTGCGCGAGCCGTTGCGTGTGTTCGAGCTCGATTTCGAGGCAAACCTGCCGATCGTGCGCGCCTGCGTTCGCCATAAGAGGCGCATCGTCTTCCCCTCGACCTCCGAGGTTTACGGAATGTCCCGCGACGCGGAGTTCGATTCGGAACACTCCGAGCTGGTGCTCGGGCCGATCAACAAGCCGCGCTGGATCTACTCCTGCTCAAAGCAGCTGATGGACCGCGTCATTCACGCCTACGGAATGCAGGAAGGCCTCGACTACACGCTCTTTCGTCCCTTCAACTGGATCGGCGCCGGGCTGGATTCGATCAATACCGCGAAAGAAGGCTCGTCGCGCGTCATCACCCAGTTTCTGGGCCATATCGTGCGCGGCGAGCCGATCAAGCTGGTCGACGGGGGCACGCAGAAGCGCGCCTTCACCTATATCGACGATGGCATCGACGCGTTGCTGAAGATCATCGCCAACGACAAAGGCATCGCCAGCGGTAAGATCTACAACATCGGCAACCCGCGTAATAATTTCGCGGTTCGGGAGCTCGCGACGATGATGCTCGAGCTCGCGCTCACCTATTCCGAATATCGCGACAACGCAGCAAGGGTAGAGCTGATCGAGACCACTGCCGATTCGTATTACGGCAAGGGCTACCAGGACGTGCAGAATCGCGTGCCCAAGATCGACAACACCAGTGCCGACCTGGACTGGAAGCCCTCGGTGAATATGCAGGACGCGTTGAAGCGCATCTTCGATGCGTACCGCGGCCAAGTCGCGGAAGCGCGCCAGTTGGTCGATTAACATGCCGGCAACGTGGGCGCCATGCTGCTCGCCTTGAAAATCGATGTCGATACCTTGCGCGGTACGCGCGAGGGCGTGCCGGCCCTGGTCGAGTTGCTACGCAGACACAAGGCAGGCGCTACCTTCTTATTCAGCGTCGGACCCGATCACACCGGGCGGGCAATCAAAAGGGTGTTTCGACCCGGTTTTTTCAGCAAGGTGCAACGGACTTCGGTGGTCAAGCACTATGGCGCCAAAACATTGCTTTACGGGACACTGCTGCCGGGCCCTGACATAGGCAGGCGAGCAGGTCACGTGATGCGCAGCGTTCGCGACGAGGGCTTCGATGTCGGCGTCCACTGTTGGGACCACGTCAAGTGGCAAGACGGGCTCGATGGCGCCAGCGTCGACTGGACGCGTGAGCAGATGCATCTCGCATGCCAGAGGTTTACAGAAATCTTCAAGGAGCCGCCGTTAACGCATGGCGCGGCGGGCTGGAAGATGAATGTGCATGCCCTGCGGCTCACGCAGGCGCTGGGATTCGAGTTTTGTTCCGACGGGCGCGGCGTGTTTCCCCATCTTCCGGTTTGGAATGCCGAGCTGATCCGCTGCCCCCAGATTCCGACGACCTTGCCGACGCTCGACGAGTTGATCGGCAGCGACGGCGTTACCGAAGACAATGTGGCTGAGACGCTGCTGGCGATGACGGCGGCGCCGCCGTCATCGCCGGTCGCCGCTGCCCATGTTTTCACGCTCCACGCGGAACTCGAGGGCATGCGTCTTGCGCCGGTGCTGGACAAGCTTATTGTCGGATGGAAGGCGCAGGGATACCACATCACGTCGATGCGCGGCTTGTACGTTACGCTGCAGCCTCTGGCGCTGCCGCGGTGCGAAGTCGCACCCGGGGCGATTGCCGGCCGCACCGGAAAGGTGTTACGTCAGGGTCGCGAGTTTCTCGGCGATGTCGATCTGGCGGCCGCGGTCTAGTGACGATCTTGATGGCGACTTCGGCCCCGGCGGCAAGTCGGGCCTACGCTGTCACGAACGCGTTCTTAATTTGAGCAACCACGGAGCGAATCATGGCGGATCAAAAAGCAGTCGACTTCAATGCGACCGGCACGGGCGCCACCCGGTCATTCTGTACTTCTATCCCAAGGACAACACCCCCGGATGTACCGTTGAAGGCGCCCAGTTCCGGGACCTGCACAAGCAATTTGCGAAACTGGGCGCGGTAGTCGTCGGCATTTCGCGCGACAGCCTGAAATCACATGAGAACTTCAAGACCAAGATGGCTTTCCCGTTCGAGCTTCTCTCCGATGCGGACGAGGCGTTGTGCGGGAAATTCGGGGTCATGAAGATGAAGAACATGTACGGCAAGAAAGTGCGCGGCATCGAGCGCAGCACCTTTGTGATCGACGGCACCGGCAAGTTGGTGAAGGAATGGCGCGGGGTGAAAGTGCCCGGACATGGCCAAGAGGTGCTCGACTTCGTTAAGACTCTAAACGCAGCCTAAATCTCTTTTCTCACCTATTGACAAGGCCTCCGACAACGCGCAATTTGCATCCGTCTGGACTGCGCCGCAGATGATTTGAAATTCCAATTTCAGAGCCAAGCAGGATCTGAGGAAGGTGATCATGAAAACGAAGCCATTTGCATTCGGCGTATTGCTCTTCGGAGGCGCGACGATCGCACAGGCAGACACGTTCGTCGTCAACAGCACTGCGGACGATGGCTCGGCAAACACTCTGCGCTGGGCGATCGTGCAGAACAACGCGCACCCCGGAGGTAATACGATCCAGATCGTTCCGAGTGCGTCGCCGTTCAGGATCAAGTTAAACAGTTTGTTGCCGCCGATTATCGGTCCGGCAACGGTGACCGCGACCAGCAGAGGCGTCGTTATCGATGGCGGCAACTTCATCGATGGCAACAATCAAGCATCTTGTCCGGGCGAGACCGGCGGGTTTGGACCTAACGTCCGATCACTGCAAAAGCCGGGACTGGCTGTCGTCGATAGCGGAAACGTCGAAATTTCCAACCTCGAGATCACCAACTTCTGCATCGGAGTGATGTTGCTCCGCAGCCACGACAACCACGTCCATCACAATACGATTCATAACACATCTGGTGCGGCCGGAGTCCTTGTGACCGGCGACGATGGGACAGCGGCGGGCGGATCTACCACTGGCCTGAGCACTCGCAACTTGATCGAATACAACACCGTGTACGAGACCGGCGACGGCATGGAATGCACGCGCGGAACCACCTTCACAACCTACCAATTCAACACGATGTTCGAGTTCCGCGGTCGGCCCAACGTGCCGTATTCGCAGGGAATCGAATGCGCTGGCAGCGGCAACGATAACAATGTCATCCAGTTCAATGCGTTCAAAGGGTACTCGGATGGACTGCAGATGAATAGCGCCAGCAACCTGCTGATACTTGAGAACATCATCGCGGGTACCACGTACGGAATCACGACCGCCGGAGCCAGCGTCACCATAAAAAATAACTTGATCACCGCTAATCGGATGGGCGTCGGCCCATCGGGCGCCGCCAGCCATGTCACCATCACGCGGAACCGGATTTATAACAACGGCAAGCCGCTCCTCTCGGTGGCTGGGTCGGCGGGAGGCACGACTAACCCGAACAGTCCCGCCTTGCTGGGCATTGACTTTGGCGTGAACGGCGTTAGCCCGAACGATCTGGCGGTAAGCTGCGGTGATGGATTCCCTGATTGCACACCACCTCAGAACTTCCCGGTTCTGTCGAGCGGCTCAACCTGGAATTCTACAGTTAATCTCGCAGGCACATTGGCGTCGCGGCCGAACGCGAGTATCACGATCGAATTTTTTGCGAATCACGGTCTCAACGTCGCGGGCTTCGCTGAGGGCGAGGTCTATCTTGGCAGCCAGACGGTGACGACCGACCCGACGGGCAATATCTCGTTTACTTTCTCGACTCCGGCCGATCCGTTGGGCGACGGGAGCACGAGCGCCTATTTCACGGCTACCGCGACCAATGCGAGTGGCCAAACGTCGGAATTTAGCTCGGCACTCTCGTTGAGACGTGCTCAATGAGGTTCCCACATTGCCCGCAATTACATAGCGCTTAGTCAGTGCGCGAATTCCGGCACGCCATCCATCGGTCTCGTGGCGGAACTGCGCAACATTTCCAGCACGGCGCTGACTGTTTCCTCGCGCGCGCGTGACTGCATCTCGGAGGACGAGCCGCCACAGACTCTTTCGCAAAATCTGTTGGTCGGTCCTTCGAAATCGCAGTGCGACGCGCCGCTAAGGACAACGGATCGCAGCAGATCCGGCACCGCGCGCGCAATGGAACGGGCGCTGCCGAAGAGGTTGCACAGCGAAGGTTCCGCAAACATTACGATTGCAGGTATGGTCAGCCGCGAGGCGGCGTGAACCCCGCTGCCCGTTCTATCGACAGGATCCAGCCCGACCCATCCGGCAAGCTTAGGCAGCTTCGCCGCAGCCAGGACCGTCGACAATCCGCCCGCCG
>VBDA01000512.1:0-3296 GCA_005883655.1 Betaproteobacteria bacterium
CTCGATCCGAAGTTCGACGCCGGCTTTCGCGCGCATAACACCAACGTTTTTCCGCAACGGCCGGACCGCGCCTATGTCGGCTATATCGACGGCGGTGCGCTGATCCTCGACATTGCCGACAAGGCGCATCCCAAGCTCGTCGGCCGCTGGCAATATTCGCCGCCCTTCAATGGATTCACGCACACCGTCTTACCGCTGTTCGAGCGCAATCTGCTTATCGTCAGCGACGAATGCATAAAGGACGACGGATTCGACTGGCCCAAGCTGGTCTGGGTCGTCGATGCGCGGGTAGAGGAGAATCTCGTCCCGATCAGTACCTTGCCGGCGCCGCCGCACAGCGCGTTCGCGCGCCGCGGTGGTCGGTTCGGCGCGCACAACCTGCACGAGAACCTGCCGGTGCCTGCGTCGTGGCGCTCCGACCAGATCGTGGTCGGCACGTTTTTCAATGCCGGCGTACGCGCCTACGACATCAGCAACCCGTACCAGCCGCAGGAGGTGGCCTACTTCGTCCCGGGGGCGCCCGTGCTCTCGCGGGCCGGCGCGATCCAGTTGAACGACGTCTATGTCGACGACCGGCGCATCGTCTACACCGTCGATCGTTTCGTCGGCGGGCTCTACATCCTCGAGATGACGCTGTGACGGCCGCAGCCAGCGTTCGCACGTCGCCAAGAGTCGATCCGCTGGCGAGCCGACTGCCGGTCACAGTCATCACCGGATTTCTGGGCAGCGGCAAGACGACCCTGCTACGCCGCTTGCTGCGCCATCCGGGAATGGACCGTGCTGCGGTCATCATCAACGAATTCGGCGACGTGGCGCTCGATCACGAGCTGGTCGCCGCTTCGTCGGAGCAGATGACGCTGTTGAGCAACGGGTGTCTGTGTTGCACTCTGCGCACCGATCTTCAGGAGACTCTGCGCGAGCTATTCGTCAAGCGGCGCGCCGGCGAAGTCATCGACTTCGATCGCGTGTTTGTCGAAACGACCGGACTCGCCGATCCGATTCCGGTGCTGCATACGCTGCAGACCGACGGACTACTCAGTGCGCAGTACCGGCTGAACGGTGTCGTGACCTTGGTCGACGCCGTCAACGGCAGCGAACAGCTCGACACGATGCCCGAGGCCACAAAACAGGCAGCCGTGGCCGATCGCCTCGTCATCACCAAGACCGACATCGCGGATGGCGAGACCGTCGGCCGGCTGCAACAGCGGCTCGAGGCGATGAACCCATTCGCGCTCATCACGACGGCGGTCGACGGCGAGCTCGATCCGACGCTCCTCGACAACATCGGTCCGCAAAGCGTTGCGGCACGTTCCCAGGAGCTGGGCCGCTGGCTCAATGCGGTTCAGCCCGAGTCGCGTCACGCGGAGGAGGGCGGCTATCTTCGCCGCCGCATCGCGCCGGTGACCGGGGCGCACGACGCTGCCATCCATGCTTTCTGCCTGTGGTTCGACCAGCCGTTCACCTGGGATGGGCTCAACGCTGCGCTGCAGGCGCTGACTTCATTGCGCGGGCCGGATCTGCTGCGGGTGAAAGGTATCGTCCACGTAGCCGGCGAGCGCGGCCCCGTAGTGCTGCAGGGAGCGCAGCACGTTTTTCATCCGCCGGTGACGCTCGAGGGCGGGCAGGATACCGATCCCCGCTCGCGCATCATATTCATCGTGCGCAACATCACGCGCGAATCGATCGAAGCCTTGTTCGCGGCGGTGGGAGCGCTCGGCAATTCAAAGGGGACGTGACCATGGTATCACGCGATCGGGTGGGCGTTATCGGTCTCGGCATCATGGGATCCGCGATGTCAGGAAATCTCATTGGCGCCGGATTTGGCGTGGTCGGTTATGACGTGCTGGCCAAGCGCCGCGGCGTGTTGTCGAAAGCAGGCGGTCAAGCCGCGCGAAGCGTTCGCGACCTTGCCGCACGCGCGCCGATCATCATCACCTCGCTACCTTCGGCAGAAGCCTTGCATGTTGTCGCCGCCGAGCTTGCGGGTAACCACCATCGCGATCAGATCGTCATCGAAACCAGCACCTTGCCGATCGCGACCAAAGACCACGCTCGCAAGCTTCTGGCAGTTCAGGGCGTCACGTTGCTCGATTGCCCGCTGAGCGGCACCGGAGCGCAAGCCCGAGTCAAGGATCTCGCCGTCTACGCAAGCGGTTCGCGCAGCGCGTATCGCCGTTGCATTCCCGTCTTCGAAGCGTTCGCGCGCACGCATTATTTCCTCGGAGCGTTTGGAGCCGGATCCAAAATGAAATTCCTCGCGAATCTGCTCGTCGCGATTCACAACGTGTCCGCAGCCGAAGCGATCGTGCTTGGGATGAAAGCCGGGCTCGATCCCGCGACGATGGTCAAGGTGCTGGGCGATGGCGCCGGCTCGTCGCGCATGCTGCAGGTGCGCGGCCCGATGATGGTTCGCAATGACTATACCGACGCGGCGATGAAGGTCGGCGTCTGGCAGAAGGACATGGGGATCATCACCGAGTTCGCACGCGAGCTCGATTGCCCGACGCCCTTGTTCGCCGCGACGACGGCCATTTACAACGCGGCCATGGCGCTTGGTTTCGCGGAAGCGGACACCGCATGCGTGTGCGCCGTGCTGGAGAGCTGGGCGACGATACGCCGGCGTACTTGATGCGCGGTCTTGACTGGCAACCGCTCACCCCGATTTTCGGCGGCGCTTGCGCTGCCCTCTCTGCTTGCGCCATGCCAGGCTCAGCGATCACTGGAAACGAATTTCAGCTCTCCTTCTCCGCGGGTTCTCGGGATGGTGCGGGTCGTTTCCCTTCGCCGCCGGGCGGCGTGATGTCCTGGCCCAGGTCCTCGAGCCGCTTGCGAACGGCGGGGTCGGCGAGCGCTTCGACCATCGCCGCGTTGAGCTTCGAGATGGCGGCGTCGGGCGTGCCGTGCGGAACCCAGATCGCGTGCCAAACCGACATGTAGAACCCCGGCAGCCCGGCCTCGTCGACGGTGGGGATGTCTGGCGCCGCGGCGAGGCGCTTCGCCGCAGTCACGGCGAATGCCTTGACCTTGCCGGCTTTGTATTGGGGAATGGAATTCGCGGCCTGGTCGAAGTTCATGTCGATGTGGCCCGCGACGACGTCCTGCGTTGCCGGCGCCGCGCCGCGGTAGTGGACGATCTCGAAGTTGGCGCCCGTCTTCTGCCGGAAGTACACGGCGCTCAAATGCGCTGGCGTTCCCACCCCGCCCGTCCCCGCCGTGACTTTGCCTTCGTTCGCCTTCACGTATTCCATGAATTCCTGGAGGTTCTTCGATGGCGTGGCCATCTTCGCGATGAGAAG
>VBDA01000512.1:3408-3739 GCA_005883655.1 Betaproteobacteria bacterium
GTACCCGTCAGGCGCGGAGCGCGCCACCTTGTTCACGGCGATGCTTCCGCCCGCGCCCGTGACGTTCTCGACGACGACCTGTTGTCCCAACGTCTTTCCCATGCGCTCGCCCATGATCCGAGCGATGGTATCGGTTGGGCCGCCCACGGCGAAGGGGACAATCATCGTGATCGGGCGAGTCGGATAGGTCTGCGAAAATGCCGGAAACGCGGCGGAAACGAGAGCAGAGCAAAACAGCGCGGCGCGCGTAATGAACATAGGGAGTCCCCTCCGGTCATCAATTACAATTCGATCGTCCCATGCGCCAACTTTTCCGACAAGAGGCGATCGA
>VBDA01000513.1:0-7847 GCA_005883655.1 Betaproteobacteria bacterium
CGAGAGCGCGAGTGTCTGACGCTAGCAAGTCGCGGCCTTACTAGCGAAGATATTGCGGCCAGACTCGAAATCAGTCCCCGCACTGTGGAATTTCATTTTGCCGGCATTCGCAGCAAACTGGCTGCCGCCAACAGGCAGGAAGCGATTGCGAAGGCGATGGCCGCAGGCCTTATTCTTACTTAAGTGATGGAGATGATCACGCAGAATTCGATTTCTATTTTTTCCACTATTGTCCGCGGTCCGCCGCGACATCCACAGCCCGCAAAGTCACCCAACCTCCCTGCCCCAGCCCCTCAATCGGCTTGAACATCACTTTGTAGGCCATTTTGCGGCTTCCCGCGATCCAGTAGCCTAAATAGAGGTATGGCAGGCCGAGTTGCTGGCAGCGCTGAATTTGCCACAGCACGTTGTAGGTGCCATAGCTGGCGGAGCGCTGGTCGGGATCGAAGAAGGTGTAGACCGACGACAAGCCGTCATAGAGCCGGTCGACCAGGCTCACCATCCGTAGTCGGCCGTCTTCCCGAAACTCGAATAAATCGGTCGTAACATTGCTGTGCAAGAGGAAGTGCTGGTACTGCTCGCGACTGTCCTGATCCATGCCTCCGCCGGGGTGACGGAAGCGTTGATATTGCAGGTAAAGCGCATAGTGTTCAGCATCGAACATCAAACTGCGCTGCACTGCTGATAACTCCAAGTGACGACGCAAGGTGCGCCTCTGGCTCCGATTGGCTTGAAACTGAGCCACCGGCACCCGCACCGGCACGCACTCCCGGCAATGGTCGCAATAGGGTCGATAGGTGAAGGCGCCGCTCCGCCGGAAGCCAAGCCTGACCAGCTCGCCGTAGACTCGGCCATCGATCAGATGGCTGGGCGTTGCGACCTGCGATCGCGCCAGCCGATCCGGCAGGTAGCTGCAGGGGTAAGGCGCGGTCGCGTAGAACTGGAGCGCGGCCAGCGGCAGGTCGTTGAGTTTGGTCACGTGCGATCGCTTTCGAGCAGCGCGGCAGCTTTCCACGCACTTGGCGTATGAGGCAAGTTTACCAATCGGGAAAGCTCGCCGGCAAATACTTGCCGCGAGATCGGCCGCGCGCCAAACCGCGATAGATGGGCGGTCTCCTGCTGGCAATCGATCAGCGGCATGTCCAGCCGCTTGAGGAGCGAAACCAGGCTCATCAGTGCGACCTTGGATGAATCGGCCTCCCGCGCGAACATCGACTCGCCGAAGAACATGCGCCCGATCGCAATCCCGTACAGCCCGCCCACCAGTCGCTCCTCGCGCCATGCTTCCACGGAGTGAGCGTGACCCTGCCGGTGGAGCTCGAGGTAGGCGTCCATCATCTCCGTTGTGATCCAGGTGCCCCTTGCACCATCGCGCGGCGCGGCGCAGGCGCTGATGACACCTGCGAAATCGACGTCAACGGTGATTTCGAACCGCCGCTGGTTGGCTACCTTGCGCAACGACCGGGGCACCTTGAATTCGTCGACGTACAGGACCATGCGGGGATCCGGGCTCCACCACAGGATCGGCTGACCCTCGCTGTACCAGGGAAATATGCCATGGCGGTAAGCATTGAGCAGACGTGGCGGCGTAAGGTCGCCGCCGGCGGCGAGCAGCCCGTCGGGATCATCGAGCGCGGAATCGATCGGTGGAAATTGCGCGCCCGCGCGAAGCCAGGGGATCACACGATCATTGTGCCGGCGTTGGTAACCCGCAACAAGCTTGCCCTGGATTGCCGCACCGATATGCCGCGCGCGATAATCGCCGGCGACCAATCATGACGACAACTAAAGACATTCGTTGCGACTGGGCCACCGGAAGCGATGCCCGCATGCTTGCCTATCACGACCAGGAATGGGGCGTTCCGCTTCATGACGATCGGCGGCTGTTCGAGTTTCTGGTGCTGGAAGGCGCCCAAGCCGGGCTTTCCTGGCAAACGATTCTCAACAAGCGCGACGGCTATCGCAGTGCCTTTGCCGAATTCGATCCGGCGCGGGTTGCACGATTCGATCGCCGTCGCGTCGAGGCGCTGCTGAAAAACCCCGCCATCGTTCGCAATCGCCTCAAGGTGGAGAGCGCGGTCAGCAACGCCCGCGCCCTGCTGGCGGTGCAGAAGGAGTTCGGCAGTTTCGACCGATTCGTCTGGGGCTTCGTCGAGCAAACCGCGAAGAGAAACCGTTGGCGACGCCAGGACGACGTTCCCGCCAGCACTGCGGAGTCGGATGCGCTTTCCAAAGCGCTGAAGCAACACGGCTTTCGTTTTGTCGGATCGACGATCTGTTACGCCTTCATGCAAGCGACCGGACTGGTCAACGACCATCTGGTTGGTTGTTACCGCTACGATACAGTCGGCCGCTTGCACGCCGTATGAGGCAGGGCCGCGCGCCGGGGATAGTCTAGCGGCACCGCCGCGAACCTCTTCGCACGCGATGCGGATGCCTGCTCCAGCGCGCTATTTAGTGTTCCAGGTGGAATGTCAACGCTTGGCTTTTCGGACACGGTGACCGTACCCGGTTTGTTTCGGTGGTCTCTCAGTGATACTCGCGCCTGCGTCACTCAGCAGCGACGCTCTCCTCGTTCGCGCCCTGCTCCTTGCTCAACCCGAACTGCAACGACGCGAGCCGCCGATAAAGCGGATCGTCGCGAACCAGCGTCGCGTGCGTGCCCTCGGCCATTGCCACTCCGCCATCGAGCACGATGATGCGGTCGGCACCGATGACTGTCGACAGCCGATGAGCAATGATGAGCGTCGTGCGCCCCTGCATTAACCGGTCGAGCGCGAGCTGCACCGCTGCACCGTGCGTTCGCTTTCGGCGTCGAGCGCGCTGGTGGCCTCGTCAAGCAGGAGAATCGGCCGTCGCGCGAGCACGGCACGGGCGATGGCCAGTCGCTGTCGCTGGCCGCCCGAGAGCCTGACGCCGCGCTCCCCGAGCTCGGAGTCCATCCCTTGCGGCAGTCGCGCAAGAAACTCGGTCGCATAGGCGGCTTCACAGGCGTCGCGTACCTCGGCGTCGGTGGCATCGGGCCGGCCATAGCGCACGTTGTCCCACACGCTTGCCGCAAATATGACCGGGTCTTGCGGAACGACCGCGATGCGACCGCGAACCGCTCGTGGATCGGCGGTTCGGACGTCGACGCCGTCGATCAGCACCCTGCCTGCCTGCGGATCGTAGAAGCGCAGCAGTAGCTGGAAGACGGTGGTCTTGCCCGCGCCAGAGGGCCCTACCAGCGCGACGCGCTCGCCAGTAGCCACCTTCAGGGAAAGCGACGAAAGCGCCGGATCGCCAGGGCGCGAAGGGTAGGCGAAGGTCACCGCCTCGAGCGCTACCGTGCCTTGGGGCGGCTCCGGCAAGGGGGATGGCGACGCAGGCGCCGCGATCTCGGGCGGCGTGTCGAGTATTTCCAGCAGCCGTTCGGTCGCCCCAGCCGCACGCTGCAATTCGCCGGCGACTTCGCTCACCGCGCCCACCGACGATGCAACGATCACCGAATAGAACACGAATGCGGAAAGCTGTCCGGCCGACAAGCGGCCTGCGAGCACATCGTGGCCTCCGATCCAGAGGATGATCCCGACGGCGACGAAGACGAGAAAGATGACCGCACCGATCAGCAGCGCTCGCTGCCGAATGCGCCGCACTCCGGCGCCGAACGCGGCTTCGACGCGATCTCCGTACGCACGGCGATCCTGCGGCTCATGCGCGTAGGCCTGTACGGTCCGAATCTCGTGAATCGCCTCGTCGACGTACGCGCCCGTGTCCGCCACCCGATCCTGGCTCGTGCGCGACAGCCGCCGCACCCGGCGCCCGAAAAGGATGATGGGCAACACCACCACCGGCAGACCGCCCAGTACCAGCAAAGTGAGCTTGAGGCTGGTGAGCATCAACAGAATCAAGGCCCCGATGCCGAGGACAATGTTGCGCAAGGCCATCGACAGGCTCGATCCGATCACCGACTCGAGCATGGTCGTGTCGTTGGTCAATCGCGAAATCACCTCACCGGTACGCGTGACCTCGAAGAATCCGGGCGATAGCGTCAGCAGGTGATCGAATACCCGCTTGCGAAGATCGGCGGTGACGCGCTCGCCTATCCATGACACGTTGTAGAAGCGGACGTAAGTGGCGACGGACATCGCCGCGATGATCGCCAGCAAGGCAAACAGTGCGCGATCGAGCTCGTCGGCGTCGCCGGCGGAAAACCCGCGATCGACTACGAATTTCAAGCCCTGGCCGACGGCCAGCGTGCAACCGGCGGCTACCAACAAAGCGACTCCCGCAACGGCGAAGCGCGCGCGATACGGCGCAAGATATTGGGAGAGTCGTGCCAGCGTGCGAACGACGGGAACAGGCGATGGCGCAGCAGTCGACAAGTGGGAACCGCGTGTCTAACAGAGGTCACATTATAAGATGTCGCGGAACTTCATCGGCTTCGTGCAAGGAACTGTGAATGGGGAGCCAACCAGTGAGCGTTACAAAAGTGGGTGACACCGGAACCTTGTTTATGGTCATTGCCGCGAAAGCAGCAATCCATTGGCTCTTCGGCAAACTTGGATCCCACTTTCGCCGGCGGCGGTCGCCATACGCCGATCGGGTAAAATCCGCGACGTCGCCCTCGTAGCTCAGTGGATAGAGCAACCCCCTCCTAAGGGGTAGGTCACACGTTCGATTCGTGTCGAGGGCGCCATAACGATTGCGAACAAAAGCACTTGCTACCCACGTCTCAACGACGGTGATTACGCAGCGACCCGCGACCCAACCCCTCCACATCTAGAACTGTGACGTAACGTCCTCGAAAGGTCCCGGCGGATAGGTTCGCCTCGGGCGGGGAGACGGCAGGCCGATTTTCATCGGATCAGGGGCGGCGGTACTCTTCTTGACATACGCGTCGATGACTTGCTTCGCGTACTCCCCGGCGTGGCGCCGGGCATTGCTGGGCCAATCGAACAGCTCGCTATCCAGTGTCATGGTGTGGGTCTGGCCCAGCTTGGACAGCGTAACAGCGCCGAACCACATGATACGACCCTCACATCGTCGCGCCCAAGCCTCCGGGTAGACAAGGAAGCCCTTATGACCGAAGCTCCAATCCATCAACTGCTCCACGCGACGGTTTTACGATAGGGATACGTATTTTTGCGCAGATAAATCGTACTTGCAATATCTGGTTGCTCAGTTCCTCTTCAGGACGACAAAGGGCGCGGACGGGCGGATCAACGGCGCGTAATCTCGCGCACAATCTCCCGAGCGTCGTAGATTTTCGTCAACGCTTCGACGATCGCGCGGCTATCGACCGCGATGGCGCGGGCCTTGTCGTCCGTATAGACGAAAGACGAATCGTCCGCCCAAGCCTTCCAGATTGCCGTCGAATACGAGACCGACGAGCTCCCCGTTGCGGTTAACCACCGGCGACCCGGAATTTCCGCCGATGATGTCGAGCGTGGAAACGAAGTTGAGCGGTGTGCTCAAATCGAGATTGCGTTGTCGCTCGCTCCAACGCGGCGGCAAATCGAATGGCGGCTGTGCTCCAAACGCGGCGCTGCGCCCCAATAAGCCCCAAAAGTTGGTCTGCCATGGAGTCAGAATGCCGTCGGCATCGTAGCCACGAACGATCCCGTAGCTCAGGCGAAGTGAACCGGTGGCATCCGGATACGCATCGGTTCCGAACAATTCGTAGCGCATCCTTTCCAACTCGTCTCCGGCCCTAAGAGTAGGCGTCTCGACTTCGACTTCGTGGAGCTTTGCCAGACGACGGCGCAGCGGATAAACATCCCGAGCCAGCATGATCAGCGGATCCGTGGATGCCGCGATTCCGGCGAGACCGCCGTCGAGCATTCTCTTTCGCTCCTGCAACTCGTTCATGCGTGTGCCGTCGATGACGGCAGTGGCAGCGTCAAGCGGCGTCTTGTCGCCCAGCACACGTTTGACGAATGGATCGTCGTTGCCGAGGATATCGAGCGCCTCCTGCCAATAGCTTGTCAACCGGGCGATTTCGAGATCCTTGTAAATGGGCTCGTCCGCCGCAACCCTCAGCATCAGTCGTGGAATCGCTGACGGACGATAGGCAGCCAGCCGCTCCGCTTCGGATAGCGTCGATTCGTTCGCCAATTCGACGATCGTGCCCGCCGTGTCGAAAAGCGTGCCGTAACCGTAGCCGACGACCCACGCAGCCCTGATTTGATCACCTTCCTTGCGCGTCGCACCTTCGATCGCGGCCCACGGGTCCACGCGGTCTGGCGTTGCAACGAAGGACTTACGTAACAGGGACTCGTCTTTCGCCTTCGCGGCCCTCAGCGAAGGGTCCTGCAAAGCCTTGTATTCGCCTCTCATCGCCTTCACCCAGTTCTCGGTACCAAAGAGCCTCTCGGCAGCGCGCCGCACTGCTTCCGGTGAGCGCGCTCCGAATTCCTGCAGGGCCTGGATTTGCCGCTTGGCGCTTGCGATCATCAGCGGGTAGCGGGTATCGCGATCGAACTCGAGCTGCGATACCGTAACCAGTCGGTCAGTCGAGTAGGGATGCCCGGCCGCGAACACAAGGTCGCCCTCCTTGACGCCTGTCGTCGCCCACCGAAGATAATGCGGAGACTTGACGGGTTTCCCATCTTCGTAGACACGTGCCAGCGCAAAATCGAGGTCGAAACGCGGATACACGAAATTGTCCGCATCGCCGCCGAAAAATGCCACCCGCGATTCGGGAGCGAACACCAGGCGAACGTCGGTCCACACCCGATATCGATAGAGGTGATAGGCGCCGCCGCGGTAGAGCGTCACCACTTCACAACGAAAACCCGTCTTTTGCTTGCACTCCTTCTCGAGTACCGCGATCGCCGCATTGCGCTCGGCATTGGCCACTGCGCTATCGGTCGAGCGAACCGCGGATCGCACCGTCGCAGTTACATCTTGTGTCGAATCAAGATGCTTGATTTCCGTGGCCGGACATGGACGCTCCGCGGCGAGCGTACGCGCGAAGAACCCGTTTCGCACCAAATCCTCACCGGCAGTTGAAAGCTTCTGGACGCACGAGAGCGCGACGTGATGGTTCGTCAACAGGAGGCCGTCGCTGGATACGAATGCGGCTGACGCTCCGCCGAATCGCACCGCCGACAAGCGCAGCGCGGTCAGCGAAGTCGACGGTGTGGCGAAGCCGTATTTCGTTTGTAAAACCTTGGAGGGCAGATTTTCGAATGTCCATACACCCTCTTCGGCCTCGGCCGCCGCTACGGCGATCAACGCGGCAGCGCCGGCGACAAGCAAATGTAAGGCATATCGAGCTTGAAAGTGCATTGTGATCCCATCCTTGCTTGTTTCTTGGGTCGCCAGGCGCGCCGCTCTTTCGGTCACGATGTTACCCGTCATTGCTCAGCGGTAATATAGTCATCTCGATGCAAACACCATCATTGCGGGTATGAATCCTCCTCAATGCCTGCGCGCCGGGGACAATCCGCTTGGCCAGGTCGGTGTCGTACAGACCTGGCCACAATCGCGTGAGTCAACTGCGGGGTCCTTGCCGCGCTACGCACCGCCGGATCATCCCATGTGCACAGCATGACGCCCACACGCTATCGCATTGTTCCCCTCAATCCGCATGCGCATGTGTTCGAGGTTTCATGCACGGTCGACGACCCTGATCCGGCCGGTCAATCGTTTCGCCTTCCGGCATGGATCCCCGGAAGCTATCTGATTCGCGAATTCGCGCGGCATTTCGGTTCGGTTCGCGCTGAATGCAACGGCGCCCGCGTCGGCATACACAAAACGGCAAAGGATATCTGGCAGGCCGATTCCTGCGCCGGACCGCTGACGATGACTGCCGAGGTGTATGCCTTCGACTTGTCGGTGCGCGCGGCCTATCTCGACGGCAC
>VBDA01000513.1:7924-8583 GCA_005883655.1 Betaproteobacteria bacterium
CAGCCTGCCGCGCGCTGGGGCCTCGGCGTACGGTTTCGGTCGCTTTGCCGCGGAAAGCTATGACGAGCTGATCGATCATCCGGTCGAGATGGGAAGCTTCGATCTGGTTCATTTTCAGGCGGGTGGCGCACGGCACGACATCGCGGTCACCGGCCGGCGTCGCGGCGATCTAAGCCGTTTTTCCGACGATTTGCAGCGCGTATGCCAGACACAAATCGACTTGTTCGGCGGCATGCCGGACAGCCCCGCTCCGGTCGACTACTACCTCTTCCAGGTGCTCGCCGTCGGCGAGGGCTACGGTGGGCTCGAGCATCGCGCCAGTACCAGTCTCATCTGCAAGCGCGACGGGCTCCCGCAACCCGGGGCATCCGGAGTCGGCGAAGACTACCGCTCACTGCTCGGTCTCGCCAGCCATGAATATTTTCACACCTGGAACGTCAAACGGATCAAGCCGTCTGCGTTTCTTCCCTACGACCTTACGCGCGAAAATTTCACCGAGCAGCTCTGGGCTTTCGAAGGCGTCACCTCCTATTACGACGATCTTGTTCTGGTGCGCAGCGGCGTCATCGGAATCAGCGACTACCTCGAGCTCCTCGGACGCGATATCACGCGCCTGCTTCGTGCGCCGGGCCGCTCCAGGCAAAGCGTCGCGGAATCGA
>VBDA01000514.1 GCA_005883655.1 Betaproteobacteria bacterium
CGGGACCGTTCTACTATTCGCTGGAATGGTTGTTGACCGAGCGTTCGATCAGCATCAATACGGCTGCCGCCGGCGGCAACGCGAGCTTGATGACCATCGGATAGCGCGTGCTTCTGCACGCGCCATACCGGGGAATTAGCGCACCGCTCAGGGGCGGAACCCGCCGCGCCGGAGCGCGAACGAGCTCATCGGGGTCGATCCGAAAGTCGGCTTCGGCAAGGCGAAACGTTCAGGCTTTCTTGACCCAGGCCGTGCACCAGCCTTTGGCGTTGACCAGCTTGCCTCCGAATATGCTGCAGGGGCCGTCGGCCGCGTCTGCCTTGCCGGAAAACAAGTTGCAGTTGTTGCAGAACGCGGTCTTGTCCGTGCGCTTGGGGGCTTTGGTTGCGTCGGCCTTGTAACCGAGCGCCGTCGCGGTCGGATCGGATTCGCTGAGAGTCTCGGCTGCCTGGGCGGCGCCGCTGAGCAGGACATTGGCGAGCGGTGCGGCGGCGAGCGCGGCGGTGCTGATCTTGATAAAGCGGCGGCGGCTTGATTGCGAAGGATCTCTGGTCATTGCTTTCTCCTCGGTTTTACAGCGTTATCCGGTACTGAGACATGTCACGACAGAAAGTGTTGCACGTCTGTCTCCGGCTGACAATGACCTGCGTCAAACTTTTCCGAGGCCGATATCGCCGTGCTGGCGAACTCGCTAGTACGCGAAGGCGCATCGGGAATCGATCCCGAATAGGCTCTTGTGCCTTCGGCCCACTCCTCTCGCGCCGCCCTGGATCTGGTTCGCCCACGCTTGAGAATTCGAGCGTCCACGCAGAGCCTTGAGGACCATTGCGTGCATGAGTTATTCGCCGGCTCGTCGAAGCGCCTGAATTCGCTGACTGTCGACACCCCAGCGGCCCAGCATCGCCTCGCCCTCAGCCTCGAACAACGGATGCGACTCTCGGGCTTCGGGCGCGGTGCGGCTGAACCGCGGCGCCGGTGCGGGCTCGACCGCGCCGTCGGTCTCGACGAATGTCGACCTCGCACGGTTTTGCGCGTGTCCCGCCGCTTCGTCCAGGTCGAGCACCGGCGCGAAGCAGGCGTCGCTTCCCTCGAGCAGTGCGCACCATTCGGCGCGGGTCCTGGTCAGAAAAATGCGCGCCAGCTTTTCGCGCAGGGCCGGCCACTCCTCGCGTTGCCATTGCGAGCGTAGCGCCGGGTCGTCGATCCCGCATTTTTCGAGCAGCGCACTATAGAATTGCGGCTCGATGGCGCCGATGCTCACGTACTTGCCGTCCGCGCATTCATAAACGCCGTACCAATGAGCTCCTCCATCGAGCGCGTTCTTGCCGCGCTCGTTGGTCCACACGCCGGCCGCTTTGCGGCTGAAGATGTTGGCCATGAGCAATGCGGCGCCATCGACCATTGCCGCGTCGATGATCTGCCCGCGTCCTGACGAGCGAGCCTCGAGCAGCGCGCAAACGATGCCGAACGCGAGCAGCATGCCGCCGCCGCCAAAATCGCCGACAAGATTGAGCGGAGGCACCGGCGCTTCGCCGGCGCGACCGATGCACGAAAGCGCGCCGGTGATCGCGATGTAGTTGATGTCGTGTCCGGGAGCTTGTGCGAGCGGACCGTCCTGTCCCCAGCCGGTGACGCGTCCATAGACGAGCCTCGGGTTTCGCTGCAGGCAAATCTCCGGACCGAGCCCGAGACGCTCCATGACACCGGGGCGGAAGCCTTCGATCAGCGCGTCGGCGTGCTCAATGATGCCAAGCAGCGCATCCGTGGCGCCGGCTTGCTTCAGGTCGAGGGCAAGCGTCCGCCGCCCGCGCAGCGTCGCGCCCTGGCGCCCTTTGCTGAGAAACTCGACATCGTTCGCGCGATGGGTGCGATCAACGCGAATCACCTCGGCGCCCATGTCGGCAAGCATCATGGCGCAGAACGGCGCCGGGCCGATACCCGCCATCTCGACGATCTTGAATCCTGCCAGCGGTCCCACGCTCACCTCCAAAAAATGAGCAAGCCGGACTGCGGCCCATGCGCTATGGAATCAATCCGGAATAGCCTTGCGACCGCGGCGCCGCTCGAGAAACAGAAGGAGCATGATCCAAAGCCCGGAAAACGCCAGACTCGATATCAGCAAGTCTCCGGATAAAAACGGACTGCCACTCGTGGTCACGGCAAGCGAAACCGGCAGCATCGATGCGATCCACGACAGCACGATCCGCCAAGCTCGCCCGACTCCGGCCGCGGAAAGGATGAAATGGACAACCCATCCGCTTGCCACGGTGGCGCCAATGACGATAAGCAACATCGACAGCAAGAGGTAGCCCATGGTCCTCGGCTCGGTTCACTTGCGCATTACGCGGCAGGGTAGCACGCCGGAGCTTTCGTTAATTGGCTGACAATCGGACCCTCACC
>VBDA01000515.1:0-1729 GCA_005883655.1 Betaproteobacteria bacterium
TTCAAAGCGTGCAACTCGCCTTCGACCGCAACGCCCGTTTCCTCGAAGAACTCGCGCCTTGCCGCCACGACCGGTGCCTCCCCCGGTAAAAACTCTCCCTTGGGAATCGACCACGCGCCGTCGTCCTTGTTTTTCCAATAAGGGCCACCGGGATGGACGAGCAAAACCTCGATGGCCGCTTCGCGAATGCGGTAGAGCAACAGTCCGGCGCTGCTTTTGCCCACCATCCGAGCCGCTATATTTGCCCGCGGATAGCCGCGTGCGTGTCCGATGTGCGTCGAGCAGCAGCTTAGGCCCGACGCCAATCGTGCTGGCGGCCGTTACGCCGCCAGCAGTTCGGCTCCTGAGAGTTGAAGCTAAAAGAAACCCCGCGGAATGAACACGCGAAGTGGCTGCGTAGCCGGGCACGCAGCGGCTACCGCACTCCGGCCTAAACGACAGTGCTACCGCCGAGGTCCAGACCGCGCAATTCCGCCTTCAGCGCACGTGTGGACTGCTTCGGCAAGCGTCCGGATAACCTCACCAAGGCCACGACGAGCACGCCGCAAAAGCCTCCGACCATGAATGCTGCCAGCACCCAGAACACAGAAAACACTTCGCTCTCCATGGTTAACGCCAACGCTGCTGAATTCCAGCAGCCTGCATCCGACTCCGACGGTGCCGCGGAGTTCGGTAAACGTAATGGTTCTTAGCCGAGATCGCCGTGGCCAAATTCACACTCGCCTGATGCGATATCACACTTGCCTAATGCGATACGCAATACGCCAAATTCTCTCTTTCGTATGTCGGCTATCAGACATAACTGCAACTTTTTTGACTCCGCGACGTTTACATCTGGCCGAGGGCGGGCGTAGGATCTGCATATAATTCGAACGACACAGGGAGTCCTCGTCGATGGATCGAAAGGAGTGAACCATGTGCTATGAATACAGCGATTGGGCATGGCAGGCGCGCGCTGCCGAGTTGGCCAAGAAGGCGCGGAAGCTTCCCGAGACGCAAAAGACGCCGCAACATACCGAGCCGCAACCCGAAGCAGCGCCGGAGGCCCCGTCGCGAGAGCGAGATACCGTGCCCGCGTAGGGCGCTTGTATGTAGACAAAGCCCCGTTCGTGCGGGGCTTTTGTTTGGCGGTTGGGCGGGGGAACTTCACCTCCGCCATTGAAACCTAACCGGTCAGGACCCTGGGCCCACAGGTCCATGTCGTTGCGAATCGTACACGCGTCACCAAGGAGGACTACCCATGCAACAAACCCATACCGACAACGAATCGAGGCGAACGGCTGCGCTGGCGCTGTGGCGTTACGGCAACGATTACCTGAAAGCGGCACAAGGGCTGTGCGATGATATGCGAATCACGTGCAACGAGTCGCAGGTCCACTACCATCTGGCCGCACAGGGCATCGAGTTCGCGCTGAAGTCGTTCCTCCGGGCGAAGGGCGTGACGCCCAGCGATCTAAGCGCGCGGATCGGCCATTCATTGCTCGACGCGTTGCAGGAGGCGCTCGCCCGCGAGCTGCCGTCACCACCGGACACGGTCTTGCGCACCATTCACTTCATCGCGCCGCACCACCGTGACGACCAGTTCCTGTATTTCGTGGCCGCAGATGGCGACTTTCCCGAGTTCATGCCGATGCTCGCCACCGGGACCTGGATCCTTGGCCAGGTCGCCGCGGACGTAGTCGCTGATTACTTCGCTTATTACGGTCACGCCTCCACGTCGGCGGTCGAT
>VBDA01000515.1:1799-5774 GCA_005883655.1 Betaproteobacteria bacterium
CTTGCTGCAGTAACCGCGAACCGATTGCAGGCATTGACGCTGCCTTACTGGCGTCCATGGCGACTGCCTCCATTGCTACGCGCCCGGCGTGAAAGCGCGCAGTTCGATGACGGCGTGTTGTGTCCAGACCGGAGCGGGATCGGGACCGCTCCGCTCGACATAACCTGCATCGCGGTTCGCGCGAACGAATGCGCGGACCTCGGGCGCATACCAGACTCGATCGCCGCAAGTGGTCGGCCAGCGCCAGAATTCGCCATCGTCCAGGTGCATGATCACCCGTAGCTGGATGGCGTCGAACGTGCCCGCCGGCGTCGTGATTTTCTGCCAGCCGCCGACGACTACATAGCGGTTGATCGTTCCCTCACGATGGGTGCTGTCGTTGACGTTCTCCACCCATTGATTCCACACGTGACCCGGTACCAGCGGAAAGTTGTAGCGCTGCAACGGCATCGCGAACCGGCGGGTCTCGCTATCGTAAAGCGCGCCTATGGTTACCAAGCCGGGAGCGGACCACTCCTCGGTGCGCACGGTATCGATCGTGTCGCCTCGTTGCGTCACCCGCACGCTGATCCCGGCGGGGCCTACGCCGACGACTTCGTGCGTCTCCACCCACGTCGCCGGAGCACGGAAACCGTCGCTCGCCTGATAGACCCAGCGGTCGCCGACGCGGTACATTGGCGCCGGCGCTGCCGGTCCGCCCTCGAATGGCAGCATCGCGCAGCCGACGACAAGACCAAGAACCGAAAGCAGTAACAAATAGCGGCAGCGAAGGGACATGATTGCTCCGGGAACCAATGCGAAGTCGATATTACAAGAAACCTCCCATTCCCCAAGGATCACAGCGGTTCCCCATATGAATACCCAAGGCATTCGAAGACGCCATTACCACGCCTGCACTACCGCCACGCGGTGTGTGCGATCGAATCGAATATTTTTGTCGACATAGCGCCAGATCTCGCCAGTGTCGATGGACGCATCCTGAACGGCCTCCAGCGGCTCGCCCAAGATCGCCCTGACCTCGTCGGGCGTCATGCCGATGCGGGGCTCGCTCGCATCGACCGATTTGACAATCGATGCAACATTGACGAGTGCGGCGTCCGTCTTTGCCTGGCGCGAATCGAGGGGCACTAGCGTCGTCTTTGCGGTCTGCGGATTCGACGGCATCCAGTGGATCGAGTCGAATTGGCAAGGAAAATTCTGGTACAGCGCCGTTCCATCCTTGGCGACGCACTTGAATATTTCCGCGGAGGCCAAAGGCGCGGCGCAAAACGCCGGGAGCATCAATGCGACGAGCGTGCGACTGTCACGTAATGGATGGCGCACGTGGTTCCCTCCTTCGAACGCCCAACGTTCACGTAATGGATGGTGCACGTGGCTCCCTTCTTCGAAGAAATCCCCCTCTCCACGCGGGGAGAGGGGCAGGGGGTGAGGGAATGATCTTACGGCACGACGGCCGCGTTGGCTTGGCTGATCGCCAATGCGGCGTCTTGTGGCAGCAGCAGCCGTTGAGCGACCAGGCTGTTCGCCGCTGCCGTGACCTTGGCAACATAGTCCGCGTGTGTCGGATAGCGCTCTGCCAGCGAAAGACGCGGATCGCCCGCTGCGATGCGCTGCGCCTGCGTGCGGAAGAACGGGATATATCCGCCGGTGAGGTCGCACGAATCGCCTTCGCTGAAGCCTGCCTTGCGCACGTTCCAGCCGGTGTATGTTCCCATCGGCACCTGGACGTAAATGTTGCGCAAGCCGTCGATTGGATTGCCATCGGCATCGACCTGCGGCAACAGCGTGTAATACGTCCCGCGCACCACAGGTGGCTCGTCCATCACGCCCGAGATATCCGCGGTGTTGAATAACGGGCCGCGATACAAGACGTTCTTAACGTTCGTGACTCCCGCCAGCGTGAAGCTCGTCGCCGGAACATACGGGAAGTTAACCTGTGACACCGGTGCGAGACTTCCGACACTGATTCTCGAGATCATGCTCGGCGGCGGCTGGGTGCCGTTGACGATCCACTGCCGAAGTGCGACCAGCAGCGCCCGCTGCGCCGGGATGAACGCGTTCGGATTCGTCGGCAGCTGACAGTTCACCGGCGTGCTCGGCACGAACCCCGGCAGTTGGGTTGGATCGCCGCCGCCGTGCATGGTGCCCGACAATTCATAAATGCGCACTTCCGGCGGAATCGCGACGTCGCGCTTGCCGAAGAGGTCGGTTGTATTGAGCGACATCATCGCCTGCGAATACTCGGTATCCGTGTTGGTATGGATGATCTTCGGACAGGTGTTCGAAGCGCGGCAGCGGTCGAGAACGCCGCCGCTGATGCCGCTGAGAGGATCGAAGCTCGGCGCCCAGGTCGACGGCGACTCGGCGCCGGGATATTGCGCCTCGGTGTGCTGAGTGCCGGAAAGACGCGTCGGTTGCGCAAAGCGGACGTTGAACGCGCCTCGGTTCGATGCCTTGTGCGGAATCGCTCCTTCGAACACGAGTCGGTGAGCTTCGTCCTGATTGAAGCCGAGCTGGATGGAGGTGCGTATCCAGCGGCCGCTCTGCGATGAACCGTAGGTGATCGCGTTCTGCACCCCGCCGGCGAGCGGGTTGGTCACGCCCGCGCTGCCGTAGCGCAGGAACGAGACCAGATCCCGCGTGGCCGCGAAGCCGAGACCCATTACGGTCGGATTTTTGGCCGTGTAGACGAGCTCGTAAATGTGGTTGGTATCGAAGCCGCCATTCAGGCATACCTTGGTCGTGCTGGGCACTCCAGGGAATGGCGTCACGCTGCAGTCGGCGAATGCGAACTGGCTGTTGGGGATCGCCTCCTTTGGATCGTGTTGATGCACGCGACGAGTCAGTGTTGCGTCGGCGTTGCTGGTGCTGACCGCCTCATACGCTGGCGGCCGTGTCAGGTCTTGCGTCGACGTCGGCGAGGTGACGATGTACTCGGAACGAACGCGTCCGGTGATGACGCTGCCATCCGCATTTCTTGCAACGGGCAAGGTAATGCGTAGGCCCGTCGTCAGGTCGCCTTCCCAGCCGTTGTCCACCAGCGTGAAGCCCTGGTTTTCGAGGAAGCCGTCGCCGAGGTTGTTCGCAGCGCCGCCGATGTTCATTTCCGGGCTGCGAATTGCGCCGCGGTTGGGCACGTCGTGGAGTATCGTTCCGTTGCCTTTGCTCAGGTCAACCGGCTTCGTGACTACGACGTCCATCGAATACTCCACCATGCCGCGCGCGTTCCTTGGCGCAAGCTGGACGTCGGTGATGACTGCATTGAGCGGATCGTTGGGGTCGACCTCACCCGACGCCCTGCCGATGATGGTTTCGTATGGCCCCACTGCGCCAAACGACATGCCGCCAAAGGCGGCCGTCTGGCTGGTGATCTGGAATTGTGTAATCCTGGCCTCTGCCGAGTGGCCGGCACCGACGAGAGCAGCTGCGATGACGCCGTACAGGGTTGCGCGGGTGCGTTGATGCCGCGCTCCCAGCGACGCCATGTCGCGGAGCGTCCTGAATTTCTCACTCATTTTGATTCCTCCTAAGATTTGCTGGTCCCTTGGCTCGAAGGCCAATTCTTGATACAAGTCCGCCCGGACCGAGCGCTTGTAAGCCACATTTTGTATATAAGCTACGACTTATGGCCTGGCATAGTCAACCACGTTGAGATCCTTGCCCGCCAAAGCACCTGCCGCGATCTCGTAGGAGCGAAGGCGTGCGGCGTGATCATAGATCTGCGACGCGATCATCAATTCGTCCGCGCCTGTGCGGTCGATGAAACTGCGCAGCGCTGCTTGCACGACCGCCGGCGAGCCAATGGCCGAGCACGACAACACATCGTCGAGTAATGCTCGCTCCTCGGGCCCGATCCGATCGGCATAACCCTCCACCGGAACAGGAAGCTGAGCGGGCCGGCCGCGACGCAGGTTGATAAAGGCTTGCTGCATGGACGTAGCCCGGAACCGGGCCTCTTCGTCGGTGGCTGCCGCA
>VBDA01000516.1:0-5740 GCA_005883655.1 Betaproteobacteria bacterium
GACCAGTAGCGGGGCCGCGACGACCATGAGCAGCTCGTGCTGCACCATGTGCACCGAAAAAAGCCGCGTGGCGAGCGTGTCTATCGGCGAAAGCAGCGCCGCACAAAGTACGAGCCAGCCGACCGCGAAGCGCGCGGCGTGGCCGAACGTGATGCCGCGGCCTCGGCCCGCGCGCCGCCATAAACGCCTGGCCCCCAGCGCATAGAGCGCCGAGCTCGCGGCGAGCAATCCCACGACCCAGGCGTCGAAGCTCCACCGCAGTTCGGGCGCGCCGGCTGCGCCCAGCGCCTGCTCGTGCGCGGACGCGGGCAGCGCCAGCAGTGCCACCGCTAATGCGCTCAGGCGAAACAGGGCGACAGCATCCAATTCGGAACCCACATCGCGGCGATCGCGAGCGCGGACAGCGCTCCCACGGCCGTCGCGAGGACGGCGAGGAAATGGCGCCGCTTAAGCGTTTCGTCGCCCATCTTTCGGCGCGATGTGGCGCGCCAAAGCCCCCAAGCCGCGACGGTGGCGCCGACGTTGACGGCGAAAAAGAGCGCGTGCACGCCATGCATGGCCAAAGCCTGCTGATGCGCGCAGGCCCAAACGGTCATAGAGTAAGCGATGCTCTGATCGGCGAGAGCGAGAATAGGTGCGCCGAGCAGTGCGAACCAGATGCGCATCGCCGTCGCCCTAGAACCGCGGACCCCAGTAGACAACCGCGTAAATAGGCACCCACGTCACCACGACGAAATTCCAGTAACCCGAATTTTCCGCCACGTCGACGAAGCGCTTGCCCTCGAGCGGTCCCTTCAGTATGAGGGCGGTCAGCACCAGGCTGTCGGCGACATCGGTAATCAGATTGAACGTGTGCAGTCCCAGAAGCATCCATACGACGGACCCGTACGCGCTCTCGTCCCCGCGCACATTGAGCGTGGTGAATTCCATCGCTCGCACGAGCAGCAGCACGAGCCCGATGACGCTGAGGATCACGAGGCAGATGCGAACCTTGCCGAGGTCGTGATCGATCGCCGCCCTGTCGGCATAGATGTTCGGGACCGCGCTCACAAGAATCAGCCCGAGATTCAGCGTCCCCCAGAGGAGATCGGGAGCGGCGCCGCCACTCGGCCACGAGTCCGAGAGGCTCCGCAGGTAGAAATAGATGACGATCATGAACGCGAATGCCGCGCCCTCGATCGCCATCATGCCGGCGGTCCCCCACCACATCAGGCTGCGATTTCCGAAACCGTAGCTGGGGAGGTTCGCCACGTCGAGCGCGTCGCCGCGGCGCACGGCAGCAACGCTTGCCGGCCGGGCCTCGCGGCGAGTGGTCATAGGACCCCCACGCTTGCGGCTGTCGCCGCGGCGCTGCCCCCGGAGGGGGCGCGATTCGCGCCTTGGGGCGCCCCGGCGGCACTCATGGGACCCCCACGCTTGCGGCTGTCGCCGCTGCGCTGCCCCCGGAGGGGGCGCGATGCGCGCCCCGGGGCGGCCCGGCGGCGCTCAAGGCCGCTTCTCCAGCGCGAGATGCTGGTCGTTTTCTCTTTTCCGCGGCCAGAACCAGGCGATGAACGCGATGGTCGGCGGGATCATTCCCCACAGCGCGCCTTGGGCGGAGAAGATGGACCAGATCAGCCAGCAGCCGGCCACGGCCAATGCGGCGACGAATGGCCAGATGCCCGGCGATGGATAGATGTAGCGCACGTCCGGCACCGCATCGAGAACCGTCGTCACGAGCCCTTCGCGCGTCCCTGTCGCAAGGCCGCTCACATGCGTCGCTCCGCCCGTCTCGCGCGACCATAGGGGTTCGCGGGAGGAAACCACCGGCAGCACGACGAAATTGAACGGCGGCGGAGGCGAAGGCACGGCCCATTCGAGGGTCGGCGCACCCCAGGGATTTTCCGCCGCACGCTCGCGGCGGAAAAGGCTGAGCACGACATTGAGCACGAAGAGCAGCATGCTCATATCCACGACCACCGCGCCGATAATCGACACCAGATTGAGCGTTCCCCATCCGGATTCGGCGAGATAGGTGTAGATGCGCCGCGGCATGCCTTGCAGTCCCAGTTGATGCATCGGGAAGAATGTGACGTTGACACCGATGAAGAAAAGCCAGAACTGCCATCGGCCCATGCGCTCGCCCATCATGCGGCCGGTCACCTTCGGAAACCAGTAGAAGAAGGCACCGAGGAGCGGAAACACCGCGCCGCCGATCAGCACGTAATGCAGGTGAGCCGAGGATGATGCCGGTGAGCCCGCCGATCAGCAGGACGAAGAAGAACCCGAGGACGAACAGCAGCGGCGTGCGGAAATTGAGCCGGCCGGTCGCGAGCGTCGCGATCCAGCAGAAGATCTGCACCGCCGTCGGGATCGCGATCATGAAGCTCATGGCGGTGAAGAAGCTCTTGCCGAGCTCCGGAATGTTGGTGGCGAACATGTGGTGCACCCAGAGCCCGAAGGAAAGGAATCCGGTGGCGATGAGCGACAGCACGATCGCATCGTGGCCGAACATCGGGCGCCGCGCGAAGGTCGGGATGATCGCTGAGACGAACCCAAGCGCCGGGATGAAGATGAAGTACACCTCCGGATGGCCGAAGAACCAGAACATGTGCTGCCAGAGAAGCACGTCGCCGCCTTCGGCCGGATTGAAGAAGTGCGTGCCGAGCATTCTGTCGCGCTGGACCAGGTTCGCTCCGAGCATCACGGTGGGCATGGCGAAGATGATCATGAACGCCATCACCAGCGAAGCCCACACGAAGAGCGGCATTCGGCGCAGCGACATTCCGGGCGCGCGCATCTTGAGAATGACAGTGGCGATGTCGACCGCGACCATGAGCCCCATCGCCTCGGTGAAGTTCACCAGCACGTTCCAGAAGTCGGCGCGCTTTCCGATCCCGTATTCGGGTCCGGCGAGAGGCACGTAGGCAAACCAGCCGGCGTCGGCTCCGGTGCCGAAGGCGAACCCGGCGAACAAGGTGAGCCCGCCGATAAGGTAGATCCAGTACGAGCACGCCGTCATACGCGGGAACGCCGTGTTGCGGGTGCCGATCATGAGTGGGACGAGGTAAACCGCAATTCCCTGCATCACCGGCACGGCGAAAAGGAACATCATCGTCGTGCCGTGCATGGTGAAGAGCTGGTTGTAGAAATCGGGGCCGACGATCGTGTTGCTCGGCACGGAGAGCTGGTGGCGCATCAGTCCGCCCATCATCCCCGCCAGAGCGAAGAATCCAAACGCGGTCACGATGAAGCGGCGCCCGATCGCCTTGTGATCCACCGTGGATATCCAGCCGATCAGCCCTGGCTTGTCGCCCCAAGTGTGCGCGAGTGACTTTGCTGCGGGAGAATCCCAGCCGGCTCCATCACGCAGGATTTTCGCGCGGCTGCTCACTTGAGCATTCCGAGATAGGCGACGAGCGCCTTCAGGTCGTCGTCCGGAAGCAGATGCGCGGGCATGTTCACTCCCGGCTTGAATTTCTGCGGGTCGGCAATCCAGGCGGCGAGATCCTGCGGCGTATTGGCAAGACGGCCGGCGCCGAGGCGCGTGCGGCTCGCGATATGCGTGAGGTCGGGCGCGGTGCGCGCGTTCGCCGTCGTCCCGTGAATGGCATGGCACAACATGCAGCTTCCGCTCAGGAAGAGCTCGCGGCCGCGGCGCGCCGCGGCATCCTCGGGATCGGCCGCGGGCTTGCGCTGCGCTTCCGCCCAGGTTTCGAACTGCTCCGGCGGCAGCGCGATCACTTCGAACGCCATGAACGCATGCTGCAGTCCGCAGTACTCGGCGCATGGGCCGTGATATTCGCCGGCCTTGTCGGCGCGAAGCTGGATCGTGGCGGTGCGGCCGGGGATGAGGTCCTTCTTGCCGTGCAGGCGGGGGACCCAGAAGCTGTGGATCACGTCCCCGGAATCGAGCGTGACGAGGACCGGCCTGCCGACCGGAATACGCAGCTCGTTCGCGGTCGCGAACATACGCTCGGGTTGCGGATCGTCGTAGGTGACTTCCCACCACCATTGATGGGCCCTGACGCGGACGTTGAGCGCATCGGTGAGCGGGAGCTGCGCCAGCTCGCGATCAGTCGCCACGCTCGCCACCAGTAACCCGCTCAGCAAGATCGTGGAGATCACCGTTGCGGCCGTCACCCACCGGATGAGATGCTTTTCCGCGCCAGGCGCGGGCCTGGCGCCTGGGACCATCTGTGGGTCACCCCGCGGCGCGCGCCACAAGCCCCACGCCAGGACGGCGAGCACTGCGACGAATACCAATGCGCACACCGCCAAGGTCACCCACCACAGCTCGGCGATGTGAGCGGCTTGGGGACCTGCGGGATCCAGCACGGCGTTCATTTCGGTTTGTTCTCGGCCGGACGCTTCGGCTCGCGGAGGCCTTCGGGTGGCGCGCCCAGCAAGCCGTCGCTTCGGTTCGGCGCGACATCGCTTGAAACGAGCCCGCCCATAGAGCGCACATAGGCGACGAGTTGCCATACTTGCGCCTCGGGAATGCGACCGCGAAACGAAGGCATTCCGTTCGGCCTTCCTTCGACGATGGTGGCGAAGATCGCGTCCGGCGTGCTGCCATAGATCCATTGATCGTCCATCAGCGCCGGCCCAATGCCTCCACCACCCTGTGCGTGGCAGCCGACGCAGTTGTACCAGCGATAAAGTTGCTTGCCTTGCGCGATCTCGTAGGCGCTCTTCTCGTTGTAGCCACCGGCGGAGGCGGTGGGTTGCATGCCGCGCCCCGGCGCCCCTGGCTGCAAGGCCGACATGCCCGCGGCCTGCGCTCTGGGATTCGAGCTTATCGACGGCTTGTCGAATTCGCGCTGCTCACGCTCACAGCCCGCCATGACCGCGATGGTCGCGGCGAGCCCGATCGCCCCCGTAATCCTCATCGTGCTTCTCGCTCCGATCGATCCGTACGCGGGACGGAATACGCCGCGAGAATGGCGTCGATGTCCGCGCGGCGGCGATCGATGATGGCATCGAGCTCGTCGCGCAGCGCGCGATCGCCGCGGCGAACCCCCATGGCGATGTCGAACTCGAATGGAAGGTCGGCGAGACTCGCAGGTGAGCGCGCGAGTCGCAGCTCCAGGGGCGTTGCCGATTGCTTCACGAAGTAGCCAGCCTGCGGTCCCCAGATCAGGGCAGCATCGAGTTCGCCTCTCGCCAACGCCGCGACCATGCGCTGCGAGACCGGGCCATGGCCGTAGATGGTGAAGCCGCGCACGTTGTCGATATGCCCGTTCATGGCCAGGGCATAGCCTGGTGGCGTGGCGGCGAGATCGTTGCCCACGAGTTGCACACCGATTCTCAGCGACCGCAAGCGCGGATCGTCAAAATGATCGATGCCGCTGGCTCTGCGGCCGTCCACGAACACATAGCTCGAGCGGTAATAGGGCTGCGTCATCATCACGCGCTCGAAATCCTTCGGCACCCCGATGAAGACATCGCAGAGTCCGGCGTCCATCGTCTTGCGCACGAACCCCCGGCGCAGCGGCCACCACTCGTAGCGCAGCTCCGCCCTCATCTCCTCGGCCACCAGGCGCGCGATGCGGTTCTCGAACCCGCTGCCGTCCTGGTGCGAAAGCGGCAAGTTGTCGGGATCGGCGCACACGCGCAGCTCACGGGGCTGCGCCGCGGCTGTGACGCAAAGCAGACCAAGAAAGAATAACGCGCTACGGCAGGCGGAAGACATAGAGCATTCCTCCGGTCGTCGTCACGTGCGGCAGGTCCTTCATGGCGTTGACGAAGCCCAGAGCCG
>VBDA01000516.1:5780-6044 GCA_005883655.1 Betaproteobacteria bacterium
CCGACTCCCGCAAGTACCGCGACGTACTGGTGTCCGTCGGGGCCGCGATAGGAAATGGGCTGGCCGATGATCCCCGAGCTCGTCTTGTATTTCCAAAGAAGCGTACCGTTCCTGGCGTCCACCGCCTTGAACCATCCATCCATTGTTCCGTAGAAAGCGATGTCGCCCGCCGTTACGACCGCGCCGCTCCAGACAGGAAAGTTTTCCTGGATCGTCCACACCTTTTTTCGCGCGATGGGGTCCCATGCGCTGAACTCGCCGCGA
>VBDA01000517.1 GCA_005883655.1 Betaproteobacteria bacterium
CGAAGTAATTCCACCGGGTGTCACGGCTGAACTTGAGGCTCGGGTGTGACGATATCGTCTTCAGAAAATCGACCACGCCTCCGCTCGTCGCCGACAAGCCATCCCAGAAGCGGTCGTTGCCGCCGCTCCACACGAGCCATGTATTCCGGCCCTTGATTTCCTCGGGCGATAGAGGGATGCCGCCGTCCATGTCGTGGAAGTAGTCCTCGCCAGCCGCGGGAAATGATTGCGCGGAGCGTCCGCCGCTCCGCGCTTCATCGAGCACCTGGCCCACCTGCAGCGGAGGCACGCCCCCACAACTCAGCAGCAAGGCGAAGCAGGCCGCCACAACGATCAGCAGCATGGCCGACCGGATGACGTCGGCTCTGTTCACGATGACGGCGCAATGACCGGCTTGACCATCTGGCATTCCACAAAACTATCGGCGAAAATAATATCGCTGCGGTTCGCAGCGAGTCAAAAAGTTACCCACTGGCGATGCCCGTGAGGAGGATGGTGAACCCACGGTCTCGGTGAGCGACCTCGAAATCATGTTTGTGCAAAAAAAGCTTCCGTCCGGCTGGGAACTGTGGAGGAAGACTAGAGTGGACTGGGTCAAGAACACGACTGCACTCCTCATCAGTGCGGGCAGAGAGTATCTGAAGCTGCAAGGACAAGTTCCTTGATGCGCGGTGCGAGCCAACCATTCAGACGGAAAGCCTCGAGCATTCACCAGTTTCTAAGCAGACTATCTTGGTCGACGAGGTATGCTTCATCGCACAAACATCATCGCTACCACCCCACCCGAGGAGGGTCTTCGACATGACGTACGACGTGCCAGATCTGCTTAAGTTGTCACAAGCTCAACTCGATGAGCTTTTCACCAACAGTCCTCCCGGCGACATCCCGGATGGCGAGGCAAAAGGAACCGCGATCATCGCTCCCGGCACTACCTACAGCACCGAGATCGCCGAGCTGATCAACCATTTTGCCTGGCAAGGCAAGATTTTTGACGCAACGCACGGCACGTTGAAAAACCGGATTCTCGCTTTCGGGCTGCAGGCCATCATTGCCAAGGTCTACAAGAGCGCAAGCTGGGTGGATGGCAAGGAGTGCATCGTGCTCGATTACTCCGAGACATCGCTCCTCGCACAGCGAGTCCGCGACGAAATTCGGCTGATTGCGCCGGGCCGCTATCTGGGCGTCGTCTACTGGGGCAAGAAGCGGCTCATCAATTTTGCCTTGCAGTTTTGACTTTGAGCTTCGCTGCAGCGGAGAGCACACGGCCGGGAGGCCGTTCACGGTCGGGCGAATCTCACCCATTGCCGGCTCCGGCGAAATAGCGCAAGGCGCGCAGCCCGGGAAGAAAGAAGTATGCACCGCCGCGCACGGTTACAAATTGCGGAAGGCCTGAGACGCGGCGTCGCAATCCCCCGTCTTTGGGTATCGTGAAGTTGTCGGCAATCGAGGGGCCCGATATCGCCTCGCGAATGCCGACCAGCGGATCGTTCTCGTCGGTCAATCCCGAGAACTTGGTGTTCATGGTCCACGCATTCTGCAAAAACTCGAATTGCCGCAGGATGTTCGCGTTGAGGCAGATGAAGTGCAGTCCGCGCTCCGGATCGTTCGGCGGTGCCGCTGCGACCGCGTTCTCGGGCAAGAGCTCGGGCCCGTATTCCCGGCCCCGCCGCAGAATGCGATGAAAGCGAACGGACGACATCAGATCGTCTCGGAAGCCGTCGGGACCGAAGCCAAGCATGGTGATGAGTTTTGCGAGTCCGGTCGGGCGCCCGGGGTAATCGGTGTTGCGCGGGTTCGCGCGATGCACATGCGCGCCGAAAGGGCAGCCCGCGCCCAGCGGATCCTTATCGAACGTGAATTGATTTTGGCGAATTTGCTCGGGGTCCGGTCCGACGCCGGGAATCGGTGCTTCCTGCATCGGCACCAATGGATCACCTGCCCTCGTGCGGCCCACGAACGCTGCACCAAGCTTGTCGGCCTCCTCGGAATTTCCACCGGCTTGCCGGTTGACGAACTGCCAGAAGCTTCGCACGTCCTGCTTCAAGGTTCGCATCACCAGATAAGTTCCGTTGCGACCGATGTCTTTTTTCCCGGAGGCATCTTCAGCGACGAGTAAATTCCCCGCGTTGGCGAAACCAGCGTCGAGCAACGGCCGATCGGTATATTTGTTGTATTCGTTAGGGTATCCGAGCAAAAACTCGCCGAGTGCGACCACGTTGCTGTAGTCAATCTGCGGGCGCGTCACGTTACGCTGCCGCTCCCAATCGATCTGCGGCTGGCTGATGCCGTCAGCGAAACCGAAAGGCTCGACTCCGTCGAGATCCGCTGTCCCGAGCCAACGCTGCTCCTCGAACGCTGCATTCCATGCGTCTGTCTTGGCGTCCCGGATAAACGCCTGAAGACGGCCGTGCTCGCCAAAGAACATCACCATCAGATGCGGTACGCTCGCGGCATAGCCCCATTCCCACTGTGACGGAGCGTTGCCTCCTATGTCACCCAGGCGCCGGGCCCGATTTTCTTCCGCCATTCCGGTCAGGAACTCCGGAGAGAAGCCCGCCAGAACCGTGGGCGGAACGCCGAGCGACTGAAGACCGGCGGCGGTGACAGCAATCTGCAGCGCCGTAGACGGTGGAGGCGTCGTTGCGACCGCGCTGGTGATGGGGGCGTTTCGCAACCAAGCTCTCGCAGCCGTAACATCTTTCACGCGCAGGTGAGCATACGAGGCCT
>VBDA01000518.1 GCA_005883655.1 Betaproteobacteria bacterium
CGGCGAGTTCCGCGGCCTGTGCGAGCGCTTCGTCAACCTGGCGGCGAGTTCCGCGGCCTGTGCGAGCGCTTCGTCAACCTGGCCGAGCACGACGATCATTCCGCGGCGCTCGCCATCGCCGGCGATGAGGTCGATGTGCTGGTCGACCTGATGGGCCACTCGTCCTTTTCCCGCCCGGGCATACTGCTGTGGAAGCCGGCGCCGGTGATCATCACCCATCTCGGGTATCACGGCTGCGTGGGGCTGCGTCAGATCGATTTCAAGCTGACCGACGCGTTTGCCGATCTGCCCGATGCGGGATCGTTTCAGATCGAAGCGCCATTGACGCTCGGCTGCTGCGTGCTGCCGGTACGTCGGATAAGTACGGCACTGAGTCCTGCGCCGGCGCCCGCAGCGAGGCGTGCCGAGCTTGGAATCGCCGACTCCGCGATTGTATTCGGCGCGTTTGTCAGTCTGCTCAAGCTCTCGCCGCGGTGCCTCAACCTGTGGCGCGAAATCCTGCAGCGGGTGCCGGAGTCGCTGCTCGCGTTTTCGCCCGGCAACGCGTCGGAGCATTCGCTGTACCGGCGGCGAGTGGCGGGTTTCGGCGTCGACCCCGAGCGCGTGGCGTTCATTCCGCGGGCCGCCGACGAGGACGGCGACCGTGCTCGCTATGGGCTCATCGATGTGGTGCTCGACACCATGCCCTACGCCGGCGGCGACACGACCGCCGCGGCGCTGGACATGGGTGTACCGGTCGTCACCCGCGTCGGCGAGCGCCACGCCGAACGGATGGGCTTGAGCCTGCTTGCACATCTCGGCGTCACCGACACCGTCGCGCACAGCGACGCGGAGTACGTCGCCATGGCATGCCGGCTGGCCAACGACGCCGCATGGCGCTCGGAGGTCGCGGCGAACATCGTCGACAAATTTGCGCGTTCGGATATCGCCGATACGCGGCGCTACGCGGCTTGTCTCGAGGATGCGTATGCGCGTGCGCTGGCGATCAAATCCGCTGCGCTCGCCTGACGACGAGCAACGGGCTCATGCACCTTCACATCCTCGGCATCTGCGGATCGTTCATGGGAGGCCTCGCCGCGATCGCCAAGGCCGCCGGCCATACCGTGACCGGCTGCGACGCCAACGCCTATCCGCCGATGAGCACGCAGCTCGAAGGGCTCGGCATCGCACTCACCCAAGGATACGACGCAAGTCAGCTCGACACGGTGGCCGGGAGCGCGGACGTTTTCGTCGTCGGCAACGCGATCTCACGCGGCAATCCGCTGCTGGAAGCCATTCTCGATGGCGGCCTGCAGTACACCTCCGGACCGCAGTGGCTGTTCGAAAACGTGTTACGCGACAAGTGGGTGCTCGCGGTCGCGGGAACTCACGGCAAGACGACCGCGACCGCGTTGCTGGCCTGGATTCTCGACCACGCCGGCATGAATCCCGGATTCCTGATCGGAGGTGTGGCGATCGACTTCGGTATTTCCGCGCGCATCACCGACAGCTCGTTTTTCGTCATCGAGGCCGACGAGTACGACACCGCCTTCAGCGACAAGCGTTCCAAGTTCGTGCATTACCGGCCGCGTACCGTGATCCTCAACAACCTCGAATACGATCACGCCGACATTTTTCCCGATCTGGCGGCGATCGAGACCCAGTTCCATCACTTGGTGCGAACCGTTCCGCATCGCGGCCGACTGATCGTGAACGGCGGCGACGAAAATCTCGGAAGGGTGCTGGCGCGCGGTTGCTGGAGTGAAGTGGAGCGCTTCGGCGCCGCGGCGGCGAGCGACACCGGGCCGGACTGGACCATCGCGGTCGACGGCACGATCAAGCTGGGCGGCGCGCCGCAGGGGCAGCTTGCCCCATTCTCGCTTATCGGCCGTCACAACCAGATGAACGCGCTCGCCGCGATTGCCGCCGCACGCCACGTGGGAGTGCCGGTCGCTTCAAGTCTCGTGGCACTGGCGGCATTCCGCGGCATCAAGCGGCGACTCGAGCTGCGGGGGACGGTCGATGGCGTTGCGGTATATGACGACTTCGCACACCACCCGACTGCCATAGCTGCGACCCTCGATGGCATGCGACGGACCGTGGGAACCGGCCGCATTCTCGCGGTGGTCGAGCCGCGCTCGAACACCATGAAGCTCGGAACCATGAGGTCGATGTTGCCCGCCAGTCTTGCGGCGGCCGATCGCGTCTTTTGCTACACCGCGAACCTGGGGTGGAACGCTGCCGAGGCGCTGGCGCCGCTCGGAACCCGCGCCGAATTGCACAACGATCTCACTACTCTGATCGAAGCGATCGCGCATGCGTCGCGGGCCGGTGACCGCGTGGTGATCATGAGCAACGGCGGATTCGGAGGTATACACGGCAAGCTGCTGACGCGCCTTGGGGCGGGCCGGTAACCCGAACGGCGCAGTTTCGATTCCTGTCACCGCAACCGCTTATAGAGACGCCCGCCGGGACCGCCAACGATAGGCGATCCGGGCGGGCGTCGTACTCTGGCATTACTAGTGGATCTGGATGTTGCCTCC
>VBDA01000519.1 GCA_005883655.1 Betaproteobacteria bacterium
GTCGTCGACGCACTTCCAGATCAGTCCCCATGCCGCGGCCTGCTCGGCGGAGAGTTTGTCGCCGAGCATCGCCAATCCCATCGCCCGTGAAGAGCCGACCAGGCGCGGCAGGAAATACGTGCCGCCGGAATCGGGAATCAATCCGATTTTCGAAAATGCCTGGATAAAGCTCGCCGACTTCGCTGCGACGACGATGTCGCATGCTAGCGCGATGTTCGCGCCCGCACCGGCGGCAACGCCATTGACCGCACACACGACCGGCAGCGGCAGCTCACGCAGACTCAGCACCAGCGGTTTGTAGTTGCGCTCGATCGATGCGCCCAGATCCACCGGCTCGGAGCCTGGGGCGACGGCGCGGTCGCCTAAGTCCTGCCCGGCGCAAAAGCCGCGTCCCGCCCCGGTCAGCAATAGCACGCGCAGGTCGGCGCTCGCCTTGACGCGCGACAGGGCATCCCGGACTTCTGCGTGCATCGCGTCGTTGAAGCTGTTCAATCGATCCGGGCGATTGAGGGTCAGCCGCGCGATGCCCCCTTCGACGGCATAAAGGATATGCTGGTAGCTCATGCGCTCACGTGCATTCGGTGCTGCACGACGCGAAAACGGTTGGCGACAAACGCCGCGTCGGTCAACGACGCGTTCGCCGCCGGATTGGCGCCGGTGCCGTGAAAGTCGGAAAAAGCGGCCGACTGATTGACGAACACGCCTCCGGTCAGATTGATCGACAGCGCGACACCCGTATCCTCGGCCACAGCGATCGCATCGTCGATCACTTGCCGGTCGGTCGAGTACACCGAGAGCGTCAACGCACCGTGATCCTTGACCGCGCGGCGCGCGATGTCGAGGCTCTGCGACGTTCCGTCGGTGGCGATGATAAAGCCGATGGGACCGAACCATTCCTTGAGATATTTGGCATCATCTTTGGCTTCCAGCTTCACCAGGAGCGGCGTGCGGATGGTTGCCTGCGGAAATTGCGGGTGGGTCAGCGTCTGACTGTCGAGCACCAGAGGTCCCAAGGCGCGCGCCGCGTCGATGCGCCGCGCTACGCCGTCATTGACCACCGCGCCCAAAATCTCCACCGCGCGGGCCGGATCGCCGACCAGCTTTTGCACGCTTTCGGCCAAGGCCTGAGCGACCTGGTCGAACGACAGGTGACCCTCGGCGGTATCGATACCATCTCGCGGGACGTAGATGTTCTGGGGTGCGGTGCACATTTGCCCCGTGTAGAGCGCAAGCGAAAATGCAACGTTGCGCGCGACGCCTTTGATGTCGGCCGCGGAGTCGATGACGATCTGGTTGACGCCGGCTTTTTCGGTATAGACCTGTGCCTGGCGCGCGTTTTTCTCCAGCCATTCGCCGTTGGCGGTGCTCCCCGTGAAATCGATGAGCTTCACTTCCGGTCGCAGCGCAAGCTTCTGCGCGGTGTCGTCCGCGGCGGTGTGCGCTACCAGCGTCACGATATTCGGGTCGAACCCGGCTTCGGTGAGCACCTCACGCGCAACCTGGACCGTAATCGCCAATGGCAGGATTGCATTGGGATGCGGCTTGACAATGACCGCGTTGCCGGTCGCGAGGCTTGCGAACATCCCCGGATAGCCATTCCAGGTCGGAAAGGTGTTGCAACCAATCACCAGGGCCACACCGCGCGGCACGATCCGGTACAGCTTTTCCATCTTCAGCGGCTCATTCTTGCCTTGCGGCTTCTCCCAGTATGCCTTGGCAGGAATTCGTCGCAGCTCATCCCAGGCGTAAGCGATCGCCTCGAGCCCGCGATCCTGCGCATGCGGACATCCGGCCTGGAACGACATCACGAATGCCTGCCCCGTTGTATGCATGACCGCGCGCGCAAGCTCGAAGCTTCGCTTGTTGATGCGGGTCAGGACCTCCAGCGACACGCCTACCCACGCTTCCGGCCCCGCCTTGCGCCACGCCGGCTCGGCCTTGGCAATCGCCGCGAAGAGTTGATCGAAGTCGACTTTCGGGTAGCTGATGCCGAGCGCCATGCCATAAGGTGAGATCTCGCCACCCACCGTGCCCTGACTTCCCGGAAGCTGCATCGGGAATGGCTTGTTCAGCAAGGCGTCGAACGCCGCCTTTCCCCCTTCCGTCGCACCCTCGCCGTAGACCTTGGGACTGGTCGACTCCGGAAATGCGCTCCAGTAGCCGCGGCCCGCGATTGCCGCGAGTGCTTGATCGAGCAGCGGTTTGTGACGTTCGAACAATGGATGTGACAAGAGAGAAGCTCCGAGAGGGTAGACTGAACAGTTGAAGGTTAGCAGCTTGTGGCGGCGCCCGGAATCGGCTTGTTGCGGCCTCAGTGTGG
>VBDA01000520.1 GCA_005883655.1 Betaproteobacteria bacterium
TTGCGCGAGTAGAGGGTTACCGCAAAGCTCCAGCCGCCGAGCATCAGCGTCCACAGCAGCAACGAGCCCTCGTGCGAGCCCCATGTCGCGGCGACGCGATAGTGCAGCGGCAGCTCGGAATTGGAGTTGGTGGCCACGTTCTGCACCGAAAAATCGTTGGCCACGAACGACCACGCGAGGCAAGCAAACGCCAGCGCGACAAGCACGAACTGGGC
>VBDA01000521.1 GCA_005883655.1 Betaproteobacteria bacterium
GCAAGGCGGGTGTTGAAGGTGAGCGAAACCGCACACCAGAATGCCATGACGACATAGATGAACATCGACATCCATGCCGCAGGCACGTGAATGAAGATGATCCGGTAGGCGTCTCCTTGTTGGGCATCTGTCGGGGCGACCAGAAGGCCCAGCCACAGCCCTGCCACGGCGAGCACTGCCGCCCCCGCGCTGAACCATGGCACGAGCCGCCGCGCCAGCGGGAAGAACGATGCCGGCGATGCGAGCCTGAACCAGGCGATTGAGCTCATGGGCCTATTGACCTTATCAATCCAGAGCGATGCGCACCGCGGCAGCTGCCGCGAGTGGTGCGCCAACCAATGTCGCCAGCAATGCCGCGGTCAGCAGCGAAAGTTGTGCGCTCGCGCCAAGGCCGGCGCGCGCTGCTTCGATCGAACCCGCGCCGAAGATCAGGATGGGAACGTAAAGAGGCAGGATCAGCAGCGCGAGCAGACCACCGCCGGCGCGCAGCCCAAGCGTCAGTGCGGCACCGATCGCGCCCAGCAGCGACAGCGTCGGCGTGCCGATCAGCAATCCGAGCGCCAGCAACCATCCCTCGTCGGTCGTCAGTCCGAACTGCGCCCCCAGAAGCGGGGAGGCGGCCACGAGCGGAAAGCCGGTCGACATCCAATGCGCCGCTATTTTACCGGAGATCAGCGCCGGCAGCGGTTGCGGCGACAGCGCGAGCTGCTCCAGGCTGCCGTCGGCGAAGTCTGCGGCAAAGATATGCGACAGCGACAATAGCGACGCGAGCAGTGCCGCGACCCACAGCACGCCCGGACCCAGGGCGCGCAGTAGGAGCGGCTCGGCACCTACCGCCAACGGAAAAAGCGTCACCACAATCACATAGAACAGGAGTTGAACCCCCAGT
>VBDA01000522.1 GCA_005883655.1 Betaproteobacteria bacterium
GGACGCGGCCGGGTCGAAGCAATGCACGGGCCGCATCGTCGAGAGTGGAATGGCGCAGGCCGATAGAGCGGCGCAAGTACCACCGAAAATCAGGATGAGCAGCCGGCAATTAAGACCGCGCACCATTTTCTAGTTTCCATGCAGCTCGTCAGAGGTCATATGCAAGGGTCGACCTCTGCCATTGCGCGCCGAACAAGTACCGCGATTACTCTCGGTAACCTGCCTCGCGCTGATGTCGTATTCGCAAGATTCGGACAACGTCGAATGCGGGATCGAAACGATAGAGAGCGAGATATCCAGTTGCCTCCCGCGAGATCACGAGTTCGCGAATCTGATCGTCTACTCGTCGTCCGATGTACGGATGTGCTTCGAGAATGTCGATTGCGCTCCTGATGTCATCAAGCGCCTGTGCCGCAGCCTGGGGAGAGGTCTCCAGCAGGAACTCGATAATACGCTCAAAGTCGGTGAATGCCTCGTCAGAGTAGGTTACTTGCGCCATTGCGCGGGCTTGGGTCTTGTTGCTTTACGGCCCGCAATCTTGGCCTTCAGATAGCTGTGCACGTCGGCTGCCGCATACCCTTGACCGTCTTCCTGCATGCGTTGGTCGGCTTGCCGTGCGTCTGCGACAAACTGTTCGAATCGCTCGACAGCCTGGACCTGCTTCTCGAGTAACCGCAACATAAACGCATGTGGACTCTCTCCTGCTCGCTTGGCGAGGCGCGTAATGCGGGATTTCAGAGTCTTGGGAAGCTTGAGGCTCGTGGCAACCAGGGGCATCGATATTCTCCCGAAGTAGTCACATTGTAATACCTGGCACTGGCCGAAGCAAGCCTGAAGGCTCGATTGAGCCGGCTCACGCATTTCCGACGACGGGCTACTGAACTTGGCTTAGATTTAAGTGCTGGTCAGTGCGGGCCGAGGCATGGCGCCCTTGCAATATTATCGGTTTCGTCAAGTGCAAGCGCAGCGACCGTCTATTACCAAAAGTAAATCTGCAGCGATCGCTCTTCGACTTTTTTCGAGATCTTCATCAGCACGTCGCGTTGCGACTTGAAATTCTGCGCGCTCCGTTGCAGCAGGTTGTCGTACCGAACTATAATAGACCCAGCTTTTTTTGGGCGATACACTTCAGTGCGAAGGCTCTGTTGGGGGCGATCCACTTCGGTGCGAAGGCTCTGTTGGGAGCATGGCATCCGCGCCATTTCGCTCTGTCCCGGCTTCGTCGCCACCGACATGACCGCCGGCGTAGGAAGCGTCGAACGCGCCGACATGATTGCACCTGAGGATCTTGCCGCGGTGGGCGCCTCCCTGTTGGCGTTGCCTGTCGATATGCGCTACGAAGACACGCTTTGACCTGGATGAAGCCAAGCGCGTCGGTGCAACATTCGACGGATGAGGCCGCGCAACCGCGGATGGAACGTCTGGTGGACGGAGAGCGCGCCCGTCTGACATTCAGCCTCGACGGCACGCCCTCGACGGCCCAGGACGGCGACACGATCCTGACCGCGGTGCTGACGGCACGTCGTTACCTCGTGGAGTCCGCGTGCGGCGAAGGCAAGCGCGCAGGTTTCTGCCTGATGAGCGCATGCCAGGAGTGTTGGGTCGCGGTCGACGGCACACGGGCACGAGCCTGCAGCACCTTGGTGACGGCCGGCATGTCGGTCGCGACCGGCGAACACTTCACAGGTGGCTGATCCGGCAATCGCAATCGTCGGCGCGGGCCCCGCCGGCATCCGCGCTGCCGAGGCACTGTCGCGACACGGCTTGTCAGCGATACTGATCGACGA
>VBDA01000532.1 GCA_005883655.1 Betaproteobacteria bacterium
AAGTACTGACAAGCTTCTATAAACATCCCGTCGAACAACTCATCAATAGCATTCTCTCGTCACCGGTCCTGTACGCGTTGCTGGGTCTGGATCCGGCGAGCGCAAGCCTTGCAATCCTTCTGGCCGGCGCCGCCGAGCTCTTCTACATTTGAACGTAAAGACGCCGCATTGGCTGGGGTATCTAATCAAGCGCCCCGAAAGCCATTGCACATAGGCAAGCATGAAAAAGATCGTCCAGCCAGCGCTGTCTTACCTCCGGCGATCCTTTTCCCGTACTGACGCCATCGGCCTCGCCGCGAGCCTGCTGGCGATATTGGTGTGGGGGATGCTGCCCGCGATTCCACAGAATCCGAGCTATCACCAATTCGCCGACCAACGCCAATGGTTCCGCGTTCCGCGTGCGGCGGACACACTATCCAACATAGCGTTTGCGCTGGTCGGCTTCGTCGGTCTGTTTCGCCTCGCCTCACGTCGACTTCTGCGCTTTTCGCCCGCGACAGAAGCCGGCATGTGGTGCGTTGCGCTCGGTCTGGTTTGCACGGCGATGGGCTCGGCGTGGTATCACCTCGACCCGAACAATGCGACCCTTGTCTGGGACCGCTTGCCGATGACGCTGGTGTTCGCCGGCGTGCTGGGTGCCGCGATAGCACAACGCGTCAGCAGTAGTGCCGGACGAGCCGGTCTCGCGCTCCTGGTCCCGCTGGGCATCGTGAGCGTCGTGTACTGGAAAATGACCGGCGACCTCTCGCTCTACATCACGCTACAGGTCGGCGGCATAGGCGTACTTTTATCGCTTCTCCTGTTGACACGCAAAGGCGAGGACCCCATCCCATGGGCATGGGTCGTCGCGTGGTACGTGCTCGCGAAAGTGGCCGAATTCGCAGATCAGGGGATCTGGAATGCCACCCGCGGCCTGATCGCTGGGCACACGTTAAAGCATCTGCTGGCAGCAGCCGCCGGTGCTGCGGCGCTCTGGCCGCTGATCCGAGGCGCAGCCTGGCGTATTCAACATTGACGATGCCTGCGAACCGCCGCTTTGTAGAGCGAGGCACAACGTGGCCGACAGCAGCGGTTCCCCACCTTCGCCGAAAGCTGCGTTTGGAAATGCGAGGCTGTTCGCATGAACGGCGGCTTACGGGTTTCGTTGCGAATTCACACTATCGGCCATTAAATAACAGCCGCACAGGGAAGCCACCCAGAGCGGTCGCCCATTAGACGGCCGGAGTCAAGGACACAATCAAACCATCGCAAACCGATTGCGATGATACGAAGTAACAGGTACGCCACCTTCCTTCCTGGAGACTCTAACCGCGCCCGTTTTCTCGCTCTGCCGGCTGCGAACCGAATCGCGCCAGTCACCCATCAGGATCTAGCGTGTTGCGATACCCTGCGACCGCCCTGGCGGCTTTTGGTGCGTCCGCCCATGAAGTACGTGCCGTCGAGCGCAACCCAGACGCCAGATTGGAACCATACGACTGGCAATGGCGCCCGTCGTTTGGGTTGAAGCCCCGCATTGAGGATAGTATGGATCTCCCTTTGTCGACGCGGTGATGAAGTGAGTGGACACGACGCGCATCCAATGCGCACGCGGTTTGCGGCAAGTACCTGCGTCGTCTTGCTGGTGTTCCTGAGCGCCGTCTGCTTCGTTGGCGGTTGTTCGCGCTCTCCCGAAGCAGAGTTCGTGACCTCGGTTCCATGGGGGTTGCTCGGACCCACGGTCATTCTGGACAGCCATACGCACACCGTGTTCTCCGATGGTGCGCTTGCACCCCAGGCGCTTGCAGCGATCGCGGTCAGCAACGGCTGCACCGCTTTAGCGATCACCGACCACGGCGATCTCCAGGCAACGGCCGCTACGCCTGACTACTTCGCGCAAATCGAGACAGCCCGTAAGCAGTTTCCCGACCTGA
>VBDA01000533.1 GCA_005883655.1 Betaproteobacteria bacterium
TGATGGTATTGGCGACCAGCAACATGATTACCAGCGCGTAGAGCACCGGCGCCGGGAAGTTCTCCCGAATGTTGTCGGCCAGGCCGCGCCCGGTGACGCGTCCCAAACTGGCACTGATGATCTGGACCGCGACCATCAATGGATAGGTGAGAACGACGGTCCAGCCAAGCTCGTATCCGAACTTTGCGCCTGCCTGCGAATAGGTCGCGATGCCGCTCGGATCGTCGTCCGCCGCGCCGGTGACCAACCCCGGACCGAGTTGACGCAACCACGATCGGAGTTTAGGCACTGATTGTCGCGCTAGAAATGGCGGAGGTTTTTCTCGCGCGCGAAGCTCATGTCGGTGGTCGTCTGGCGCAAGCGGTTGGACAGAAAGCGCGCCAGCGATCGGTAGAGCTTGGCGGCGGTCGCCGGCGACCGCTCGAGCAGCGTCGTGACTTTGTCGTAATCGAAGCGGAACATCGACGTCGGCTCGAGCGTCTCCGCAGTCGCGGAACGCTTCGCGCCGTCGATCAGCGCCATCTCGCCGAAGTGCGATCCGGAGCCCAGGGTCGCGACCTCGACCGTCTTTCCACCCGACGATGTCACCGCCAGGCGGACCGATCCGTTGTCGATGAGATAAAGCGCGGTCGCGGCATCGCCCGCGCGAAAGATCGGGAACCCGGCCGGCAGGCTCATCGCCTCAGCGATCCTCGCCAACGAAGCGCGCTCGTCGGGACTCAAGTCGGTGAACAGGTACACGCCCTGCAACAAGCTATCGCGGATCATTGTTTTCTCGTTTCTCTGTCTGGTGCGGCGGAGGGTGAATGGGAGTATCGCGATTTCGGGTCAGCGCATATTGCCGGTGTGACCGAGCGAATAGCGGCCCGGCTGCGGCCACACCGTCAATCCATGCGGCTCGGTGCCGACGCGTATCGTCTTGACCGAGCCGCTTGTGGTGTCGATGGCATAGACGACGTTGTCGTACCGGCCGGAGACCCACAACAGCCTGCCGTCGGCGCTGACGTTTCCCATGTCGGGGCTGCCGCCGCCCGGGATCGGCCACGTCGCCTCGACTTTGCGGGTCGCGAAATCGAGCACCGACACGCTTCCTTTGCCGTGCGGCGATCCGTGGATCTTGTTCGAACCGCGGTTGGTGATGTAGAGCTTCTTGCCGTCGCGGCTCGGATACAAGCCGTGTGTGCCGACGCCGGTGGCGATGAACCCGATTTCGGTGAAGTTTTCGCCGTTCACGACGAACACGCCGTTGGCCATCATGTCCGCAACATAGAAGAGCTTGCCGTCAGGCGAGACGCGGATGTCCTGCGGCATGCCTCCCTTGGAAAGCTTCAGGTAGCCCAGCACCTTGCGATTGACCGGGTCGATCTTGACTAGGCCACCCTCGAATTCGCAGGTGAAGATCGCGTAACTGCCATCGATTGCGAAGTCCGCGTGATTGATGCCGTCGCACTGTGGCGTGGGCAGCGACGATTGCAGCACCATGGTCTGAGGATCGCGGAAATCGAGCCGCTTGAGCGCTTCCGCAACTACGATCGCCGAGCTGCCGTCGGGCGTGAAGTACATGTTGTAAGGATCGTCCACGGATTTCGCCTCGCCTGGCTTTCCGGTCTTGGGGTCGATCGGAGTCAGCGCGCCGTCGGTGCGACCCTCCGCGTTATTGGCGACCCAGAGCGTGCGCAGGTCCCAGGAGGGCACGACGTGCTGGGGATTGACGCCGACCTTGAAACGGTCGACGACTTTGAATGTCGCCGGGTCGATCACGTACACGTCGTTCGATTTGAGGTTCGGCACGTATACGCGCTCCAGCGCGCCACTGACCGCTGCGCTCATCCTTCCACTGGCGGTTTCGCTGTAAAGATTGTTGGCGTCGACCACCGCTGGCATGCGTGGCGGAGCGACGGTGACCGCAGGCGCGGGCCCGCTCCCTGCTTGGCGCGGAGCAATTTGGGCAAGGCCGGACTCGGCCGTGACCGCGACGGCGAGAGCCGCCAGCAATAACACAGGCGAGTGCAATCGGCGCTTCACGAACACTCCTTGACCCTCCATGGATAGGAAACGATATAGCACGTCCAGATACGCGGTTATCGTCTCGCCGTCGCGCGTTTGATCGCGTCGACTGTCTGGGCAACGATGGCGTCGACGCCGACTTGGCCCAGCTCTGCGCTGGCGCGGCGCGGGTCTCCGGTCACGCCCTCGCTGGCGCGATCGACGCCGGGAGCCCGCGCGGATCGCAAGAAGTCGCGCCGAACTAGGCGCGGATCGATGGCCAGTGCGAGAGAAGTGTCGGCGAGCCCTGCATGAGTGCCGATTTCATCATTCGGGTAGCCGCGTTGCCGCAGCGCTTCCGCATACGCGGTCGCGGCCGTTCGGTAGTATTCCGGCAGCGCATGCACCCGCGTCGGTGCCGACGCCCATTCCCGGTTCAGGCGGTCGGCGACGGCCTGCTCGTCCTTCTGGTAGCCGCCATGGTCACCGAGGAAAACGATATCGCGAAAGCCGTGCAGCTTAAAGCTTCGCGCGGCATATTCAAGCATTTGCTGAAATGTCTGGTCTGGAATGCTTATCGTACCGGGATAGCGCATATGCGCCGTCGGCGGGCTGATGCCTCCCTCGGGCACATAGGCCATCACCGGTGCCACCAGTGCGTCGCCAAGCGCAAGCGCAATTTTCTCGGACAGAACCTTGACCCGCACGTTATGTTTGCCGAGCACCATGTGCGGACCGTTCTGCTCGGTGCCT
>VBDA01000142.1:0-8198 GCA_005883655.1 Betaproteobacteria bacterium
AGCGCGCAACCAACGGGGCACCTGCCGCGACTCGCTCGGCGGTCGCCCGCGCCTCGGTCTCGACGAATTCATCAGCTATCACGCGCTGTACCAATCCCTTTTCACGCGCCTCCTCCGCACCGAAAATTCGCCCTTCGAGCAGGATCTCGAGGGCGACGGCGGGACCGACCACCGACAAGAGCCCGCTCAACTCACCGTAGCCCATGGTGAGGCCGAGCCGATTGATCGGAATACCGAAACGGCTCGACTCGCCGCAGATGCGCAGGTCGCACATTAACGCGATCTCGAGGCCGCCACCGACGCACGCGCCGTGGATCATCGCGACCGTCGGGTGGATGCACTCGCCAATGGCCTGCATGGTCGAGTGGATCAATTCACCATACGCGCGCACCTGAGGAAACTCGCTGATATCCGCGCCGGCACCGAACGCCTTGTTGCCTGCACCGCGCAGGATCACGCAGCGCAGATCGGATTCGAGCGAAAGTTCGCGCATCTGGCGTCCGAGCTCACGCCACGACGACTCGGACAGGGCATTCAGGCTTTCAGGGCGATTGAGAACGACGGTTGCCACCGAACCGTCACGCTGCACCAGAACCGGATCGGCCATCTCGGCGCTCTTCAGCGGTAGAACAGATCGACCAGCCCCATGCCGGTCACCGGGACGTAAGTCACCAGGATCAGCACTGCGAGCAGCACGGCGACGAAGTAGACGTTGACCTTGGTGACTTCCCACATATCGGCCTTGGCGATGGCGCAGCAGGTCATCAGCACGCTCGCTACGGGCGGCGTCTGCTGGCCAATGCCCAGATTGATGGTGACGATCAATCCAAAATGCACCGGATCGATCCCTACCGCCCTAACCAGCGGCATGACCACCGGCACCACGAGGATGATCGCAGCCGCCGAGTGCAGGAAGAGCCCCAGAATCAGGAACAGGACGTTGAGAATCGCGAGCACCGCCCATTTGTTCGACGTGAAATCCAGGATGCTTTGCGCAAGCTGCTGGGGGAGATGCGTTTCGGTCAGGTACACGCCAAGGAGCGCACTCGCCGCCACCAGCAGCATCACCACCGCAGTCTGCACGCCCCCTTCGATGATCGCGTTGTGAAGGATCTCGAGATCGAGCTCGCGGTAGACGACGAAGCCGATGAACAGCGATGCCACTACCGCGACCGCTGCACCTTCGGTGGCGGTGACCACACCGCCGAAGATCGTCCCCAAGATCACTACCGGCAGCAAGAATGCCCATAGCGCATCCTTGAACGTGCGCACGACGATACTCCAGCGGAACGCCTGTTCGACCGGAAAATTGTAGCGCCGTGCAAACCAGTACGCGATGCCCATCAATCCGAAACCGCCGATGATGCCGGGCACGATGCCGGAGACGAAAAGCTTCACCACCGATGTTTCAGCGATGACCGCGTAAAGCAGCATCGGAATCGACGGCGGAATGATCACCGCCAGCGTGGCCGACGAGGAAATCACCGCCGCCGCGAACTCCTTGGTGTATCCGCGGCTCCTCATCGCCGGTATCAGGATCGCGCCGAGCGCCGCCGCGTCCGCGACGGCGGATCCGGATATCTCGGCGAAGAACATCGAGGTGCCGATCGATACAATGGCCAGGCCGCCGCGGATCCATCCGAGGATCGCCGAGGCGAACGCGATCAGGCGCCTGGAGATGCCCGAGGCGTTCATGATCGCGCCCGAAAGGATGAACAGCGGTATCGCAATCAGCGGGAAGCTGGTCGCCCCGTTGTACAAGGTAATCGCGACGTTCGGCAGCGTCGCCGTCCCTTGGGTAACAAGCAATGCGACAACCGCCACGACACCGAGCGCGACGGCGATGGGAATGTCGATCAGCACCAGCGCGAGGACCGAGGCGAACAGGAGCAGTATTTGCATCGGGCTTTGGAGCGAACGGCTTAGTGAAGGTGTTCCGCAAGATTGCTTGCGGCAGCCGACTCGAGGCCGCGGGCGGCCCTCAGCGTAGACGGCAAATTCAGCAGCTCCGCCAGGATGAACATCGCGCAGCTGATCGGGATCACCGACTGCGTCCAGGCCACGGAAACCTTGGGCAAGCTGATCAAATAATCCGTAGCGAGCACATCGAGCACGGAATAGCCGATCCATCCGACCAGGGCGATGAAGCCGATGACGATCAGTTTGCCGAGGATCACCACGGGCAGGCGCGCACGTGGCGCGAGCGAGTTCACGATGCCTGGAAATCCGATATGCGCCCGCTTCAATGCGGCAAGCGCCGAGCCGTAGAAGGTGAGCCAAGCGAGAAGAATCACCGCAACTTCGTCATACCAAGAGAGCGATTGCCCGATTGCCCGATAGACGACACCGATCGTCACTTCGATCGCGATCGCCGCCATCAGCACCACTACGATCGCATCGAGCACGATTCCATAGACGTGGCGTACGCGGTCGAGCGACATGGCCGGCCCTTCGCGAGTGACTTCTGGCAGCTACTTGCCGAGCGAAATCGCTTGCTGGATAAGCGCCGTCGAGCCGGGCACTTCCTGACCGTATTCCTCGTAGATCGACTTGCTCGCCGCGATAAAAGCGTCCTTGTCGACCTGATTGACTTTCATTCCCGATGCGGCGAATTTACCGCGCAGCTCGTCGTCTTCCTTTTGCGCTTGCGCATAGACGAATGCCTGCGTCTCCTTGGCCGTGTCTTCCAGGATCTTGCGCACGTCGGCGGGCAGGCTGTTGAAGCGGCGCAAGCCCACCGCTAAGAATGCCGGCGTGTAGACGTGACCGGAAAGCGAAAGATACGACTGCACCTCCTGAAATTTCTGGGAGTAGATCTGCGTCAGCGGGTTTTCTTCCCCGTCCATCACTCCGGTGGAGAGTGCGGTAAAGACTTCGGAAAGTTTCATCGGGCTGGGGTTCGCGCCGTAGGCCTGAAACATCTTGAGCCTCCACTTGCCTTCCGGCACCCGCAGCTTGATGCCCTGCAGATCGGCCGGCTTGACGATCGGGCGCTTGCTATTGGTGATGTGGCGATATCCGTTTTCCCATACCGCAAGTATCTTGAGACCTTTCGCCTCCGCCGCGGGCTCGAGCTTCGGCCAGAAAATCTCGCGCTCGATTCTCGCCATGTGCGCGCGATCCTTGACCAGGTATGGCATTTCGAACAAGCCGAAAAGGTCGGCTTCGGAAGACATGACCGTAGAGGGCAGCGCAAAATCCAAGGTTCCCAACTTGAGCTTCTGGAGCATCTCCTTGTCGCCGCCAAGCTGGCTGGAGCCGAACACCACGACGCGCGCCTTGTCGCCCAGCTTCGCGTTGGCGCGCTTCGCAAATTCGTTCGCCGACGAGTCGAACAGTGAGCCGGGCTCGCCCACGTGGCCGAACTTGAGCTCCATCTGCGCCAGCGCGGACTCAGACACGCCGATGAGCAAGGCGAGAAGGGCAAGACGGATCGATCGCATAATGTTTTCCTTGATTGGCGACGTGAATGCGCGCGGGCGGCATGCACGCATCGGCTATGCGGCGTTAAGGGAACGCTCCTCAGCGTGTGGGGCACCGGGATGCTCTACGGCGGCTGACGATGTCGGCTCCAACCCGGAGAGATAGGACAGCGCGGCGTCGACGCCGCCACGCTGATGCGGGACGCGACTGGCGGCGAGTCCCATTTCAACGCCGCAGAGCGTTCCACACAGGGTCAGGTCGTTGAAAAAGCCGAGATGGCCGATGCGAAACACCCGGCCATTGAGGCGCCCTAGCCCCATGCCGAGGGACATGTCGTAACGCGCCAGTACTTGGCGCCGGAAAGCGTCCGCGTCGTGTCCTTCCGGCATCATGATCGCCGTCAGCGAGCTGCTGTATTCCGCGGGGTTGCGGCAAAGGAGCTCGAGCCCCCACGCGCGCGCGGCGCGACGCGTCGCCTCGGCGTGGCGGTTGTGGCGCGCGAATACATTGGCCAGGCCCTCCTCGAGCAGCATCTCGATCGCCTCGTGCAGTCCGTAGAGAAGATTGGTCGCCGGCGTGTAGGGGAAGTAGCCTTGCTTGTTCGACGCGATAATCTCGTCCCAGCTCCAGTACGACCGCGGCAGGCGCGCCTGCTTGCTCGCGACGAGCGCCTTCTCGCTCATCGCGTTGGACGACAATCCCGGCGGCAGCATCAGCCCTTTCTGCGAGCCCGCCACGGTAACGTCCACGCCCCACTCCGTGTGCCGGTAGTCGATCGAGGCCAGCGATGAAATCGTATCGACCATCAGCAGCGCTGGATGCGAGGCGCTGTCGATCGCCTGACGGATGGGCGGAATCCGGCTGGTGACTCCCGTCGACGTCTCGTTGTGAACGACGAGGATCGCTTTGATCGCGTGGTCGCGGTCCTGACTTAGCCTGGCTTGGACCTCCGCCGCGTCGACGCCGCTTCTCCAGTCGCCCGGCACGAAGTCGACCGCCAGCCCGAGCTTGTCGGCCATCTTGCGCCACAGGGTGGCGAAATGACCGGTTTCGAACATGAGTACCCTGTCGCCCGGAGAAAGCGTATTCACCAGCGCGGCTTCCCACGCACCGGTACCCGAGGCGGGATAAATCACCACCGGCCCGTTGCAGGCAAACACTTTTTTCAAGCCGTCGAGGATCGAGAGCGTCATCCGCGCGAACTCCGGCCCGCGATGATCGATCGTAGGCTGGTCGAGCGCGCGCAAGATCCGGTCCGGTACATTCGTCGGACCGGGTATCTGCAGAAAATGACGTCCGCTCGGATGGTCGTCCAGTTTCAACATCGGGTTCCCTTGCGGTGGCAGCTCGTTCTATTGTACAAGAGAGTTCATTCCGCCGGCCGGCGAGCCTTTCTTTGCGCACCTTGTCCATGAATGCACCGGTCGAGCACCCCATCAAGATCGATTCGCGGCTCTCGCGCGCTGCGGCGCGTGTCGCAGCTAGCGCGCCGCTCGTACAGCGGCTCTCCGCCGAATGCCGTGGTGACGTGCTGTTCGACATCGGATCGCGCGGGCGCTACGCGACCGACGCTTCCATCTACCAGATCTTCCCCATTGGCGTGGTCGTGCCGTGTGACGAAGCGGACGCGCGGACCGCGCTGGCTATCGCGCGCGAGCTCGAGGTGCCGATCCTTCCGCGCGGCGCCGGGTCGTCGCAATGCGGGCAGACCGTCGGCGAGGCACTGGTGATCGATCACAGCAAATCGTTGCGTGAGATTGTCGACTTCGACCCGGACGCGATGACCGTGACCGTTCAGCCGGGTGTGGTGCTCGATCAGCTCAACGCCTACCTCCGTCCGCACGGGCTCTGGTTTCCGGTCGACGTGAGCACCTCGGCACAGGCGACGATCGGAGGCATGGCGGGCAACAATTCGTGCGGCTCGCGCTCGATCGAGTACGGCAACATGGTGCACAACGTTGTCGGCATCGAGGCGATTCTGGCCGACGGCAGGGAAATGGCATTTGGTCCGGCCAGGGAAATGCATGATGCCGAAGCGAATGCGTTGACCAAGGCGCTCTCGGCGATCGGTGCCCGCGAGCGCGACGAAATCGGCCGCATGGTCCCCAGCATGCTGCGCCGCGTCGGGGGTTACAACATCGACGTGTTCAATCCGCAGAGCGAGCGCTCCTATACGCGCGATGGCTCGGTCAACTTCGCCCATCTCCTCGTCGGCTCCGAGGGAACACTCGCCTATTTTTCGCGCCTCAGGCTGCAGCTCGCCCGACTGCCGGCAAGCAAGGCCCTGGGCGTGGTCAATTTCCCGTCGTTTCGTGCGGCGATGGCGGCGGCGCAGCACATCGTCACCTTGAAGCCAACCGCGGTCGAGCTCGTCGATCGCACCATGATCGAGCTCTCGCGCGCGAATCCGGCATTTCGCCCCGTCATCGAAAGCGCGTTGATCGGTCAGCCGGAGGCGGTATTGCTGGTCGAATTCGCGGGCGAGGACGGCAGCGTGCAAAGCGAGCGCCTCGAGCGACTCTCGGAGCTCATGGGCGACCTAGGCCTTGCGGACGCGGTCGTGCGCATCACCGCGCCCCAGGCGCAGAAAGCGTTGTGGGACGTGCGCAAGGCCGGATTGAACATCATGATGTCGATGAAAGGCGACGGCAAGCCAGTGTCGTTCATCGAGGACTGCGCGGTGCCGCTCGAGCACCTTGAGGAATACACCGAGCGCCTGACGCAGATTTTTCGAAAGCACGGTACGGATGGCACCTGGTACGCGCATGCCAGCGTCGGCACTCTGCATGTGCGCCCGATCCTCGACATGCGTCGCGGCGGTGCGGCGAAGATGCGCGCCATCGCCGAGGAGGCTGCCGCCATGGTCCGCCAATACAAGGGGGCGTACTCGGGCGAGCACGGCGACGGCTTGTGCCGCGGCGAGTGGGTGGCGTGGCAGTTCGGCCCGCGGCTCAATGCCGCGTTTGCCGAGATTAAGGCATTGTTCGATCCGGGCAACCGCATGAACCCCGGCAAAATCGTCGCGCCGCCGAGGATGGACGATGCGGCGCTGTTCCGATTCGGCCCGCACCACCAGCGACGCGCATTCGAACCGGCGCTGGATTGGTCGCCATGGGACGTCCAGCGCGACCCGCTGACCGGTCAAGAGACGGAGCCCGGATCCGGTGGAGACCCGGCGCACGGTCTCGCCAGCGCGATCGAGATGTGCAACAACAACGGCCATTGCCGCAAGTTCGACGCTGGAACCATGTGTCCGAGCTATCGCGTCACCCGCGATGAGCAGCATACGACGCGCGGGCGTGCCAACACGCTGCGGCTCGCGCTTGCCGGCCAACTCGGGCAGGAAGATTTCGCCGGCGACGCCGTGCGCGATGCGCTCGATCTGTGCGTGTCGTGCAAAGGCTGCCGGCGCGAGTGCCCGACTGGCATCGACATGGCCAAGCTAAAGATCGAGTTTCTTGCCGCCCGCAACGCACGCTACGGCAGATCGCTTCGGCAGCGGCTTACTGCCTACCTGCCGCGCTACGCGCCTGCCTTAAGCCACTGGTCGTGGATCGCCAATCTGCGCGACCGGATTCCCGGTGCCGCGCAACTTTCCGAGCGCTGGCTCGGCTTGTCGCAGCGGCGCTCATTGCCGCAATGGCGCGCACCATTCCTGCGCACCGCCAACTCCCAGTGGTCCACAATTGCGTCCGCGACGCCCAAGCCTGGCCGCGAAGTCGTTTTGTTCATCGACACATTCAGCAACTACTTCGCGCAAGCGAACGCGCGCGCCGCAACGAATGTGCTCGAAGCCGGCGGTTACACCGTGCACACCCACGTCGCCGGTTCGGGACGGCCGCTTTGCTGCGGCCGCACTTTCCTCGCCGCCGGAATGGTCGAACAGGCCCGCGACGAAGCGCGGCGCACACTCGATGCCCTGCTGCCCTATGTGCGCCGGGGAGTCGCGATCGTCGGCCTGGAGCCATCGTGCCTGCTTACGCTGCGCGATGAATTCCTCAGCTATCGCTTCGGTGATGATGCGCATTTGCTCGCTCGAAATGCGCTGCTGTTGGAGGAGTTTCTGGTGCGCGAGAACTCCGCCGGACGGCTCTCGCTCAAGCTTAAATCGTTGCCAAGCGTCGAGGCGCTCCTGCACGGGCACTGTCATCAGAAGGCGTTTGCGGCTTTCGAAGCGGTAACAACCGTTCTGGGCTGGATTCCGCAACTGAAGACGCGGGTGGTCGAATCGAGCTAGCTGCTGCGGCATGGCGGGCGCATTCGGCTACGAAGCGGAACACTACGACGTGTCGATGAAAATGGCCGAGCTTAGCTTGCTGCCGGCGATACGTGCCGCGGCGCCCGAAACGCTGATCGTCGCCGACGGATTCAGTTGCCGGCATCAGATTGCCGACGGGGCCGGACGCGACGCGATGCACGTCGCACGGGTACTCGATCTGGCGCTGGACAGTCCGAAGTAATCCTCACGATGCAATCGCCGAGGAGCATCGTGCCATGACAGCCCGACGAAGCAGCGTCCCTTGCCCGCAATGCGGGAAAGCAGCCGACTGGACCGCGGAGAACCGCTTCCGGCCATTCTGTTCCGAACGCTGCAAGCTGATCGATCTGGGAGCCTGGGCGTCGGAAGCCTATCGCGTGCCGGTGGCCGAGGATCCAAAGGAGCCGGAGGATTCGGAGCCCGGAGCCGGTACTTCCTGAGCTGTACCCCAGGCGCCGCGCCGAAGCGCGACACCGTGCGCACCGTGCCGCATGGCCTGTTCGAGATCAGCACGCTT
>VBDA01000142.1:8203-20932 GCA_005883655.1 Betaproteobacteria bacterium
AGCGGCAGCCCCCGCGAGAGCTCCTCGAAGCGCGTCCAGCCGAGTGGCCGAGCCGTTGCATGCGATGGCGTCGGCAACACCGGGCCCAGCACCACGAAATCGACACCGAGCTCTACCGCACGCGCGAGCTCGGCCTCGTCGTGACACGATGCCGCGCAAAGCATCTCCGTCGGCCTCCGTTGCGCCGCCATCAGACGGGCCGAGGTCCAGTGAACCCCGGCGCAGCCGAGGCGACGCGCGACATCGGCGTCGCCGTTGAGGAGAATTCGCGCGCCGCGCGGTTTCCCCAAGGCAAGAAGCTTCTCGGCGAATCGAACGAGCTCCTCTTCGGTGATGGATTTTTCGCGCAACTCGATGAGCTTGACGCCGCCGTCGATCGCACTCCTGGCACGCTCGAGAAACGCTCCGACGCCGAGATCCTCGGCCATAGTGATCGCATAGACCAGCGGCAGCTCCAGCGAGCGCAATACGACCGCATTGGCAGGCAAGAGCGGCGCGACCTCGAACGCTCCCGGTGTTTGCCAGGCGAGTGTCTGACCATCGCGGCCGCGCGGCTCTCCGCTCCAGCCGAAGACGCGAAAAAAATTGAGCTCCACGTGCGCATGCGGATAGATATAGCGCTGCACCAGCCACGGGACGGCACGCGTGACGCTGATCCCCAGCTCTTCGTCGAGCTCGCGTACCAGCGCATCGTGAGCCGATTCGCCACCTTCGAGCTTCCCGCCCGGAAACTCCCAGTAGCCGGGATAGGGTGTCCCGGGCAGGCGCTGCGCGAGCAGCACTCTGCCGTCGTCGCGAATCAGGACCGCCGCGGCGACGCGCAAGACGGGAGCTTCAAGGCGGTCACTCACCTGCGCTGGAGACGCGCCCGCTCACTCGCGCAACGCCCTTGCCCGCCTGAAGGGCCCGTGCGCCCGCGCGATCGCGCGCGAACTGCCAGGCGACGCGACCGCTGCGCGATCCGCGCTGGAGGGCGAACTGGATCGCGTCGCGATGCAGCGCGTCGACGGCCTTGGCTTGTCGCGGAATCGAAACACCGTGGTACTCGAGCCAAGCGTCGACCGCGGCAAGATAGTCGTCCTGGCTGAACGGATAGAACGATACCCACAGCCCGAAACGCTCAGAGAATGAAATCTTCTCTTCGACCGACTCGCCCGGATGCACTTCTTCGCCGACGTGTCGCGTTTCCAGGTTTTCGCTGAAATACTCCGGGAGCAAATGCCTGCGATTGGATGTCGCATAGATGAGCACGTTCGACGACGCAACGGCGATCGTGCCGTCGAGCATCACCTTGAGCGCCTTGTATCCCGGCTCGTTGGCGTCGAACGACAGGTCGTCACAGAACACGACGAATCGCTCGGCGCGGTCTGCGATAAGGTCGACGATATCCGGCAGATCGACCAGATCGCCCTTGTCGACCTCGATCAGGCGCAGACCCTTGTTGCCGTACTTGGCCAGCATCGCCTTGACGAGCGACGACTTGCCGGTGCCGCGCGAGCCCGTGAGCAGCACGTTGTTGGCGGGAAGGCCAGCAAGAAACTGACGCGTGTTGGCGTCGATCACGCGCTTTTGCTCGTCGATCGCGACCAGATCGTCGAGGCGAATAACATGCGGGTGCATCACCGCATGCAGGTAGCCGCGCTCGCCCCGCTTACGCCAGCGAAACGCGCGCGCTTTCCAATTCGGCTTCGGCAGGGGCGCGGGCAGCAGTGATTCGAGCCGTGTGAGCACCGCCTCGGCGCGCATCAGAAGCGCTTGCAACGATTCGCCCACGGAAAGAGGCTGCAGCTTCAACTTCGATAGTCCGCGTTGATGCTCACGTATCCGTGCGAAAAATCGCACGTCCAAACCGTCGCTGTGGCGTCGCCGCGGCTCAATGAAACGCGGACGCTGATTTCGGGCTTGGTCATGACCCGCTGGCCGTCCCGCTCGCGGTACGATGCCGCGCGGCCGCCGTCGGCAACCACGAGAACTTCATCGAGCCAGAATGTCACGCCTCGCGGATCGAGATCGGCAATGCCGGCATTGCCGATGGCGCAGACGATGCGACCCAAGTTTGGATCCGATGCGAAGAATGCGGTCTTGACCAACGGCGAACGAGCGATGGCGCGCGCGACCCGATCGCATTCGGAACCGTCGCGCCCGCCTTCGACGGTAATGTTGATGAATTTGGTCGCACCCTCTCCGTCGCGCACGATCGCCTGCGAAAGCTCTACCGCCACTTCCTGCAGCGCGGCGCGCACGGTCGAGAGCCGCGGGTCGTTCGAGCGCTCGATCGGGCGCAGCGGAGCCTGGGCGGAAGCCATCAGCACGAAGCTGTCGTTGGTCGAGGTGTCGCCGTCGATCGTAGCGCGATTAAACGAGACATCGGCGATCTCCGCCGCGAGGTCGCGAAGCAATGCAGGCGCAATCGGAGCATCGGTCGCGACGAATGCGAGCATGGTCGCCATGTCCGGGGCGATCATGCCGGAGCCTTTGGCGATGCCGGTGATCGTAACCGTCGTCCCCTCGATGTCGATGCGGCGCGAGGCGCCCTTGGGCACGGTATCGGTGGTCATGATCGCGCGCACCGCCGCGTACCATCCGCCTGGCGTCAACGCGGCAGCGCAGCGCGGCAAGGCGTCGACGATTTTGTCGACCGGCAGCGGCTCCATGATCACGCCGGTCGAGAACGGCAGAACTTCCTCCCGCGCACAAGCCAACTGCTTCGCGACAGCCGCGCAGGTGAGCCGCGCGGCGGCGAGTCCTGCGTCCCCGGTGCCGGCGTTGGCGTTGCCGGCGTTGATCAGCAGCGCTCGCGTCTGCGTGCCTTGCGCCAGATGCTCGCGGCAGACGATAACGGGTGCCGCACAGAAGCGATTTTGGGTGAATACGCCCGATGCATGACTGCCGGGTGAGAGCCTGATTAGCAGGACGTCATCGCGCGTCCAGCGCTTGATGCCCGCCGCGGCGGTGCCGAGGGTGATGCCGCGCACCGGAAGCAATTGCTCTGGCGTCGGCGGGGTGTAGTTGACCGGCATCGGTTCGGCGACAGGCGTTCGACCTGCGCGAATTCTACCGCAGAGTCATGATCGTTGAGACCGCCGCGACGCGCAACGATGGCAAGGCACCGGTGCGCCATCGACCAAACAAATCGCGAAGCCTGCGCGAGGCGCCGCAGGCTTTCGAGATCAAGCCAGGCGGCCGTGACAGTGCTTGTACTTCTTCCCCGATCCGCACGGACACATATCGTTGCGGCCGACCTTCTGCCCGGCGCGGGTAAACGGCGGCGGTGCCGTCGCCGGCCGCGGATCGTCGGGAGCCGCAGCCAGCGCCTGCTCATAATCGGCGTGCTGATAGCGCACATTCGACACCGGGAGCGGCTCCTCGACAACCTGGACATCCTCCGGGGTTTGGACCCGCACCGTGAGCACGATCTTGACGACGTCCTGCTTGATGCGATCGAGCATGTCGGAAAAGAGCTCGAACGCTTCCCGTTTGTATTCCTGCTTCGGGTTCTTTTGCGCATAGCCGCGCAGGTGTATGCCCTGGCGAAGGTGATCGAGCGCAGCGAGGTGCTCACGCCAGTGCTGGTCGACCGTTTGCAACATCAGGTTGCGTTCGAACTTGTGGAACATCTCGGGGCCGACCAGCTCGAGCTTCTCTTCGTATTGTTTTTTCGCAACGTCACGCACCCGTTTGCGAACGTCTTCATCCGACAGCTCGGGCTCGGCCTTGAGCCATTCGGCGATGGGCACCTGGAGCTGATAGTCGGCGGCGAGCGTCGACACCAAGCCGGGAATCTCCCACTGCTCCTCGACCGTCTCGGGGGGGATCGACAGACGCAACGTGTCCTCGATCTGGCCCTCGACCATGTTGCGTATGGTTTCCGAGACGTCCTCGGTCTCCAGCAATTCGTTGCGCTGCTGGTAGATCACGCGCCGCTGATCGTTGGCAACGTCGTCGTATTCCAGCAGCTGCTTGCGGATGTCGAAGTTGCGCGATTCGACGCGAGTCTGGGCCTTGGCGATCGAACGGTTGACGATGGTATGCTCGATCGGCTCGCCTTCGGGCATTTTCAGGCGCTGCATGATTCCCGACAGACGCTCGCCGCCGAAAATGCGCAGCAGCGGATCCTCGAGCGACAGATAGAAGCGCGACGACCCGGGGTCGCCTTGGCGTCCCGAGCGGCCGCGCAGCTGGTTGTCGATGCGCCGCGACTCATGGCGCTCGGTGCCGACGATGTGTAATCCGCCGGCGGCGATGACCTGGTCGTGAAGGACCTGCCAGTCGCCGCGCATCTTGCGGATGCGCAGATCGCGCTCGGTTTGCGACAGCGTCTCGTCTTCCCGGATCAGCAGGATCTGCGGCTCGACTGCGCCGCCCAACACGATATCGGTGCCACGGCCGGCCATGTTGGTCGCGATCGTGACCATTTTCGGCCGCCCGGCCTGGGCGACGATCTCCGCCTCACGGGCGTGTTGCTTGGCGTTGAGGACCTGGTGCGGAAGCTTCTCCTTGTCGAGGATAGCGGCGAGCAGCTCGGAATTCTCGATCGATGTGGTTCCGACCAGCACCGGCTGGCCGCGCTGATAGCAATCCTTGATATCGCCGACGATCGCATCGGCCTTCTCCTGGAAGGTCCGGAAAACGAGATCGTTTTCGTCTTTTCGGATCATCGGCAGATTGGTTGGGATCACCATCGTTTCCAGATGGTAGATCTGCTGAAACTCGAAGGCCTCGGTGTCCGCCGTACCGGTCATGCCGGCGAGTTTGGAGTACATGCGGAAGTAATTCTGAAACGTAATCGACGCCAGCGTCTGGTTCTCGCGCTGGATGGCCACTCCTTCCTTGGCTTCGACGGCTTGATGGAGCCCGTCGGACCAGCGGCGCCCGGCCATGAGCCGCCCGGTGAATTCGTCGACGATGATGACTTCGCCGTCCTGAACCACATAGTGCTGATCGCGGTGAAAAAGCGCATGTGCGCGAAGCGCCGCATACAGATGGTGCACCAGCGAAATGTTGTGCGCGTCATACAGGCTGCTTCCGGGCGGCAGCAGCCCCGCTTGGTAGAGAATTCCTTCGGCGTGCTCGTGACCTTCCTCCGACAACAGGACCTGATGCGCTTTCTCATCGACCCAATAATCGCCCTTCCCCTGCTCTTCCGCCTGCCGTGTGAGCTTGGGCGCGAGCTCGTTCAACCGGTAATAGAGATCGACGTTGTCGTCGGCCTGGCCGGAGATGATCAACGGCGTGCGCGCTTCGTCGATCAGGATGGAATCGACCTCGTCGACGATGGCATAGACGAGGCCACGCTGCACTTTTTCCGACCCATGGAAGACCATGTTGTCCCGCAGATAGTCGAAGCCGAACTCGTTGTTGGTGCCGTAGGTGATGTCCGCCGCATACGCGGCCTGCTTGAGGTCGTGGCTCATCTGCGACATATTGACGCCGACGGTCAAGCCCAGGAAGCGGTAGATCCGGCCCATCCAGTCGGCATCGCGCTGGGCGAGGTAATCGTTGACGGTGACGATGTGCACACCGCGGCCGGTCAACGCATTCAGGTAGGCGGGCAGCGTAGCGACCAGCGTCTTGCCTTCGCCGGTGCGCATTTCGGCGATCTTCCCGTAGTGCAGGCCCATGCCGCCAATCAGCTGCATGTCGAAATGGCGCATCTGCAAAGTTCGTTTGCTGGCTTCCCGCACCACCGCGAACGCCTCGGGTATGACCGCGTCGAGCGTTTCCCCCTTCGCGACCCGCTCCTTCAGCATCGGCGTCTTCGCCTTCAGCTCGTCATCCGACAGCGCGGCAATCGCGGGCTCCAGCGCATTGATCTCTGTGACGACCTGCGCGTATTGCTTCAGAAGCCGTTCGTTCCGGCTGCCGAAAATCTTGGTAAGGATATTGGGGATCATAAACTCGGTATCTCGAGCCGCCGCGCAAAAAAACAAGGGGTGAGGACCACCTCACCCCTGCCTGTCTATCGGCTGCCCCGGGCGGAAACGTACTGGCCCAGTCGACTCGCGGCCCGCCCTAGCCCGTGGGTTGCAGGAAACGCGCCGGATTCTGCGGGACACCGTTCAAACGCACCTCGAAGTGCAGATGCGGGCCGGTCGATCGGCCGGTCGATCCTACTGTCGCCACGCGCTGGCCGCGAATGACCAGATCGCCCTCCTTGACCAGCAGCGTCGAGCAATGCGCGTAACGACTGACCAGCCCATTGCCGTGATCGATCTCGAGCATTTTACCATAGGCGGGATGGACGTCCGCGAAGACGACCTTGCCGCTCGCGGCGGCGTCGATCGTGGTACCGGACTCGGCCGGAAAGTCGATCCCTTCATGAAAACTTTTCTCTCCATTGAACGGATCGATGCGCCAGCCGAAGTTGGACGAAAACCACCCATCTTGGATCGGCGACAAGGTCGGCAGGAATTTCTTGTTTGCCGAGTCGGTCACCACCAGTCCCTCGAGCACGCCGAGTTGATCGGAGCGTTCGTCGACCTGACGCGACAATCGGCTTAGCATGGTAGTGAACTCGTCCACCGTGAAATCGCGGCGCAGCGTGGGCACCGGCCCGCCGCGTCCGGGTACCAAGCCGACGTCCAGCGCCGGCAGTTCCTGCGGCTTCAATCCGGCGAGCCTTGCAAGGCGCTGGCCAAGGCTGTCGAGGCGCAGCATCTGCGCCTGCAGGTCGCCAAGCTTCATCGCCATCGCGCTCAAGTGGCCCTGCACCGCCTCCTCGGTCTTCTGCGCTTCCTGCCGCTGATCGGCGAGCACGATGGCCTGCAACAGCGGATGATTGATCGACGCTGCGTAGCGCAGCGTCACGTAATTGAACATGAGCGTAAACGCGAAGAACAGCACCAGGACGGCGAAGGTTCCACCCGCCAGGTGTCGCCAGTCGAGGGTAAGAGTGCGCGCGCGAGCGGTGGCGCCCGAGACGAAGATTATGTTCAAATCACATTTCTCCCGTGTGTTCGATCCCGGACCCCGGCGGAACGCTTTGCGGATACCGTCCCATGCGTCGATTCCATCAGGTCCTCAAAGGCGAACCCACACTCGACGATCTGTTGCAGCGCCACCGGCGTGAAGCCGCGCTGCAGGATCGCGTCCATCGAGCCCTGCCTCCCGCGCTGGCTAAATACGTCGCCGTTGTTGACGCGAGGTCGGCGGAGCTTGAACTGGGTGCCGCAAGCGGCGCGGCTGCGGCCATGCTGCGCCAGCATGCTCCGGAGCTACGAAGCGCGCTTGCGCGTGAGGGATTTCAATTTACTGGAATACGGGTCCGCGTGCAAGCCCGCCTGGCTCACGAATCGTTACCAAAGTCGCCTAAGAAACAATTAGATAGCGCGTCTGCGGCCACGATATTGACGCTTGCCGGGGAGCTCGGCGAGTCGCCGCTTGCGCAAGCGCTGCGACGGCTCGCCAAGATGCGAGCGCGCACGGATTCAGACGGCCGCGATGAGTCGCTCGAAGGCGTAAAAGACAAGGACCCCGAGCATTAGGAAGATAGTGTATTTCACGACTTGCGCAATAAAGCGCAAATAGCGCCGGTCGCGTTTGAAGACATAGAATGCCAGCGCACCGGCGATGGTTGCCAGCGACAGGAAAAGCAGCAATCGAACAAGAAGCAGCGAGAGCCTCTCTACCGCAGCCCGCGGTTCACACGCCTTAGGCGTCAGGCTCCCTGCACCTGCCACGACTGGAATGCGCTCGGCACGTCCGCAGGCGCATCGAAGGTGACCAGCTCCCAGGCATCGGGTCGCGACAGCAAGGCGCGCGACAAGGCATTGTTCAACCCGTGACCGGATTTGTAGGCGGTATATTTGCCGATCAACGGGTGTCCGAGGAGGTACAGGTCGCCGATCGCATCGAGCACCTTGTGCTTGGCGAATTCGTTGTCGTAACGCAAGCCCTCGCTGTTGAGGATTCGCGTTTCATCGAGCACGATCGCATTTTGCAGGTTGCCGCCCAGGATAAGCCCCGCGGCGCGCAACGCCTCAACGTCCTGCATGAAGCCAAAGGTTCGCGCTCGGCTGACTTCCTTGATGTAGGAATGCTCGGCGAAATCGATCGCTACGTGGCGGTTTTCCGATCCGAACACCGGGTGCGGGAAATCGATCGTGAAATCGAGCATGAAGCCGTGATGCGGTTCGAAGCGCGCCCACTTGTCGTCTTGCCGCGCTTCGACAACCGACTTGATTCGCAAATAGCGCTTGGGTACGGACTGCTCGACGATGCCGGCCGACTGCAGCAGAAACACGAACGGACCGGCGCTCCCGTCCATGATCGGGATTTCGGGACCCGCAATGTCGACGTGCAGGTTGTCGATGCCCAATCCGGCAAGCGCGGACATCAGATGTTCCACGGTCGAGATCCGCGCTCCGTCCTTTTCCAGCGACGACGACAGCCGCGTGTCACCGACATTGCGGGCGTCGGCGCCTATCGTCACCGGCTTGGGCAGATCGGTGCGGTGGAAAACAATGCCGGCATCGGGCGGTGCCGGACGCAGCATCAACTCGACGCGCACGCCGGTGTGCAAACCAACGCCGGTCGACTTGATTTTGTTTTTGAGCGTGCGCTGTCTGAGCATCGTGATTAGGCCTTCGGCGCGATCGTAAAATTCCCCGAAAGCGCGACGGTTCAATGGTTTACGTCATGTTACCACATCGGCACACGGCCGCGGCGACGAACGCATCTCGATACAAAAAACCACTTGACGCCGCTTGACCCAAGCCGCTCAGTCCGCCTGCTTGCGCAGGAATGCCGGGATATCGGCAGGATCGAACGCCGATGCGCCGCTTGCCGGCGTCGCCGCGCGACCGCGCCGCACCACCGCCGGGGTCTTGTCCAGACTCTCATAGTCGATGGTTTCCACGCGCATGCCGACCCCGTCGGTGCCAGTGCGTTCGATTACCTGCTCGACGACTTCGAGTCTCGGCTGCCGCGCCTTGACAATGGGTCCGCCCAGGCCGGTCGCGATCATGGTCACACGCAATTCGTCGCCGATCGAATCGTCGATAACCGTGCCGACGATGACCAGGGCCTCGTCCGCCGTAAATTCCTTTATCGTCTCCATCACCTGATGGTATTCCTTCATCTTCAGTCCCGAGGACGCGGTGATATTGACCAGCACGCCGCGCGCCCCGGAAAGATTGACCTCCTCCAGCAGTGGACTCGCGACCGCACGCTCGGCCGCAAGCCGGGCTCTATCCGCGCCCGCCGCCATCGCCGAGCCCATCATCGCCATGCCCACCTCCGACATCACCGTGCGCACGTCGGCAAAATCGACGTTCACCAGTCCCGCATTGTTGATGACCTCGGCGATGCCTGAAACGGCGCTGCGCAGAACGTCATTCGCCGCGGCATAGGCATCCAACACCGAGACATCATCTCCCAGCACCTGCATCAGCTTGTCGTTGGGAATGACGATTAGTGAGTCGACGCATTTTTTCAGCTCTTCGATGCCGGCGTCGGCCACTCGCTGCCGCTTGCCCTCGAACCGGAACGGCCGCGTCACGACCGCGACCGTCAGAATGCCGCGGTCCTTCGCCANNNNCGGTGATGAACAGCATATCGGCGCCTTCGATCATCTCCGCGATGCGGTCCTTGTCTTCCATTGCCGCGTCGCGCCCGATCTCCGGACGCGCTCCCGCGCCGAGTCCGCGCGTCAGGCTGCTGCCGAGCTGCAACTGAACTGGCGCGGTCGAGCGCTTGAGCGCTTGGGCGTCGGTATTCGCGGCGATGAATTCCACGCCTGGCAGCCCTTTCCCGATCATATGCTCCACGGCGTTGCCGCCGCACCCGCCCACGCCTATCACTTTGATAACCGCTTCCTGCGGGCTCTGGTCGATGATTTCGAACATGATGTGCTCCTTTTCCTGTCTGATTGCTAAAGTGAACTCCAACGTTTACGCGCGAGCCGGCTGGCTTGTTGGGTCCTCGTCATGCAAGACGTCAACCTCGAGGGAAGACATCCTGCACCGCCGACCGCGCGCGATTTCAAAAATTCGCCTTGAACCACTGCCTCATCCTCTGCGCGACATTGCCCAAGCCCTTGCCCTGTGCGCGCGCCAGTTCCGCGCGCAGGAATTGTTCTTGCCCGTCGAGCAGCAGGCCGACTGCAGTGGCGTAGCGTGGACTGCGCACCACGTCCGCCAGTCCACCGACATACGCCGGGACGCCGATGCGTACGGGAAGGTGAAACACTTCCTCGCCCAGCTCGACCATCCCTTGCAGCAGTGCCGAACCGCCGGTAAGCACGATGCCCGACGAGAGCAGCTCCTCGAGGCCGCTTCGACGCAACTCCGCCTGCGCGAGCGTGTAGAGCTCCTCGATCCGCGGCTCGATCACCTCAGCGAGCATCTGGCGCGATAGCTTGCGCGGACCGCGTTCGCCGACGCCCGGCACTTCGATGACGTCGTTGGGATCGGCGAGCTGCCGCAACGCGCAGCCGTGGCGAAGCTTCAGCTCCTCGGCTTCCTTGGTCGGCGTGCGCAAGGTCATCGCAATGTCGTTGGTCACCTGATCGCCGGCGATGGGAATCACCGCGGTGTGACGGATTGCGCCGCCGGTGAAGACCGCGAGATCGGTCGTTCCGCCACCGATGTCCATGACGCAGACGCCCAGATCCTTCTCGTCCTCGTTGAGCACCGCGAGCGCAGAGGCCAGCGGTTGCAGCATGACGTCCTTGACCACCAGCCCGCAGCGCCTTACGCATTTGGTGATGTTCTCGACCGCGGAAACCGCTCCGGTGACGATGTGCACCTTCACCTCGAGCCGGACGCCGCTCATGCCCAGTGGCTCGCGCACGTCCTCCTGCCCGTCGACGATGAATTCCTGCGGCAGGATGTGCAGCACCTGCTGATCGTTGGGAATCGCGATTGCCTTTGCCGTTTCCACGACGCGGTCGATATCGGCCTGGGTGACTTCCTTTTCCTTGATCGCTACCATCCCGCTGGAATTGAGGCTTCTGATGTGGCTTCCCGCAATCCCGGTAAAGACTTCGGTAATCGCGCAATCGGCCATCAGCTCCGCCTCTTCCAGCACGCGCTGGATCGACGCCATCGTGGCCTCGATGTTGACGACGACACCCTTTTTCAGTCCGCGCGAGGCCTGCGTTCCAAGGCCGATGATGTTCAGCTTCTTCTCAGGAGTGATCTCGGCGACGATGGCAACGATCTTCGACGTGCCGATGTCGAGTCCGACGATCAGATTTTTCGCGTCTCTCACCATGCGTCTTTCACCACGCGTTTTTCACTGTCTCTGTCCCGGAGGATCACGGCCTATACCGCCTTCTTGACGGCGCGTTCCTTGAAGCCCGGAACGCGTGCGGCAAAACCGTTGCGATATCGCAGATCGGCGTACTCGACGCGAGTGCCAGCACGGGCGAGCGCACCGACGGTCCTTGCGTAATAGGCGACGAAGCGGCTCAAGCGTTCTTCTACGTCGCTGCGTCCGAGAGCGATCGTCAGCGCGGGCACCGTGGTGGTCTTGAGCTCCCAGCCGCCGCGCGCGGAAAGCCGGATCTCGCCGATGGTCAGCCCGGCGCGCTGGAGGACATCGCCGAATACCGCAAAGCGCGCGCTTATTTCTCCGGCGGTGCCCTCGGGTCCGGTGAACTGCGGCAGCTCGCCATCGTAATCCGCGACAAAAACTTCGCCCTCTTTGTTGACGAGCGCGTCATCGTTCCATCGCGCAAGCGGCGTGTGTTCAGTGACAAACACCTCCAGCCGGCTCGGCCATTGCCGTCGCAGCGCAATACCGCGCACCCAGGGCACCCGCTGCAGCGAGTTGCGCGCCTCGGCAAGTTGCATGGTGAAGAAAGTGCCTCGAAGCTCCTCGCGAACGACTGCCTCGAGATGCGCTGGGTTGACCCGCGACAATGGGCCGGCGATCGCGACCTGTCGCAACTCGAAGACAGGCTGGCGCACCGCCCACGCCGCCGCTCCCCAGCAAAGCAACGTCAGCGCAAAGAGCGCGATGGCGAATGCCAGCGCGTTCAATTGACGAGGGTTATCCCACACGCGCGCCCCGCAAGATTTCCACGCACAGGTCCGGAAACTCCATCCCTTCGCTGCGCGCCGCCATCGGCACCAGGCTGTGCGCGGTCATGCCGGGAGAGGTATTTACTTCCAGAAACTTCCACGCGCCACCGCCTTCCAGAATGAGATCGAGCCTTCCCCAGCCGCGGCAGCCGATCCTGCGAAATGCCTCCAGCGACTGCGCCAGGATCGCGTTCTCGACATCGCCGTCGATTCCCGACGGGCAGAAATACTTCGTATCGTCCGAAAAATATTTGTGGTGATAGTCATAGTTGCCTTCCGGCGCCTCGATCCTTATCAGCGGCAGCGCGCGGTCGCCGAGAATCGCCGCGGTCAATTCGATACCGCCGACTAGCTCCTCCACCAGCACCAGATCGTCGTGCTCGGCCGCCGTCCGGTAGGCGATGGCCAGCTCGTCGTGATCGACTCCCGCGACGCGGGTGAGGCCTATGGACGAGCCCACGCGAGCCGGCTTGACGATCAGCGGCAGTCCGAGTTTGGCCACGACTGCCCACCAATCGGTTCTTTCATCCACCACCTCGTATTGCGGCGTCGGAATGCCGCTCGCGATCCAGACCAGCTTGGTGCGCCATTTGTCCATCGCCAATGCGGACGCCATCACGCCGCTGCCGGTATATGGAATTCCAAGCACTTCCAGCGCGCCCTGGACGGTCCCGTCCTCGCCGAAGCGGCCGTGGAGCGCGAT